>NZ_FMDK01000773.1 GCF_900091995.1 Streptomyces sp. MnatMP-M17 | reverse complement strand
GGCCCGGCGGACAAGTCGGCGGGACTCGCCGCCACCGCCCGGCTGGCGGAACGTCTCGCCGGTCTCCAGGACCGGCTGTACGCGGCCAGCACGGCCGGCGACACCCGTCGGCTGCTGCTCGTGCTCCAGGGCATGGACACCAGCGGCAAGGGCGGCACGGTCAAGCATGTGATCGGGCACTTCAATCCCGCGGGCTGCCGGGTCAGGGCGTTCAAGACACCGACCGCGGAGGAGCTGAGCCATCCGTTCCTCTGGCGTATCAGACGCGCTCTGCCCGAGCCGGGCGAGATCGGTATCTTCGACCGCTCGCACTACGAGGACGTCCTGATCACGCGGGTGCGCGAGCTGGTCCCACGCCGCGACCTCGGCCGGCGCTACGACGAGATCAATCTCTTCGAGCAGTCGCTCGCCGACACGGGCACCACCGTCGTGAAGGTCTTCCTCCATATCGGCTACGAGGAACAGCGCGCCCGGCTGCTGGCCCGGCTCGACAACCCGGACAAGCACTGGAAGTTCAGCCCGGCCGACATCGACGACCGCGCCCTGTGGCCCGCGTACCGGAAGGCCTACGAACTGGCCCTCGAACGCTGCTCCACCGACGCGGCGCCCTGGTATCTGGTCCCGGCGGACCGCAAGTGGTACCGCAACTGGGCGATCAGCACTCTGCTCCTGGAGCATCTCGAAGCCCTGGATCCGGTCTATCCGAAGGCCGGGTTCGATGTGGCGGAAGCCCGGGACAAGCTGCTGAAGATGCCCTGACCGCGCGAGTGCCGTACAACCGATCCGGGCAGATCATCCTATATTTTCCGTGAGTGACCACATATGCACGTTTGCTCGCCACCGCTACCGCCACCGTCGCCGTCCTGGGCGCCGCGCTCGCCGGATGCGGCACCGGTACGGACTCGCCCGCCTCGCTCTCCGCCTCCCGCTCCGGGGCTCCCGGGAGTACGGGAGTCGGTGCGCCGCCGACCATGGCGCCCGGTCCCGACGGGCTGACACCGGTGTTCAAGCGCGGGACCTCGGCCGCCGGGAAGACCGTGGCGCTCACCTTCGACGCCGATATGACGGCCGATCAGGGGCCACGGGCGGCGAGCGGCGAACAGTTCGACAACCCCTCCCTGATCTCCCTGCTGCGCCGGCTCGACGTACCGTCGACGGTCTTCATGACCGGGCGGTGGGCCGAGGAGTATCCGAGCCAGGCGAAGGCGATCGGCGGCGATCCGGTCTTCGAGATCGCGAACCACTCCTACAGCCACTACGCCTACACGGCCGACTGCTACGGGCTGCCGGCCATCGGCGAGCAGAAGATGGCCGAGGACGTGGAGCGCGCGTTCGCCGCGTTCCGTGCCGCGGGAGCCCGGAATGTGGTGCCGTACTTCCGCTTCCCGGGCGGCTGCTACGACGACGCCGCGCTCCGGGCCCTCGTTCCGGCCAAGGTGACCGCCATCCAGTGGGACGTCGTCAGCGGGGACGCCTTCGCCACGGACGCGGACGCCGTCGCCGAACAGGTCCTCAAGGATGTGAGGCCGGGCTCGCTGGTGGTGATGCACTGCACGCGCAGCGCGGCGCCGGTGACGGAGGAGGCGGTCGGGAAGATCGTGCCGGAGCTGCGCAAGCGCGGCTACCGCTTCGTCAAGGTCTCCGAGCTGATGCGGCACTGAGCACGGGACTCGGCGACGGCCCGTGGACGGCCCGGACAGCGGGCCGTACGCAGACTGCCCCGGACAGGAGGCTCAACCCGAACAGGCCATCCGCTGGGCCTCCTGCCACTCGCAGACGGGACAGAGCGTCACGCCCTTGACCGACTCCGGGTACTCGGTCGGCTTTCCGCAGTGCACACAGTCCGCGTAGACGATCTCTGCCGCCTCTTCCGTCTCTTCCACCGTGGACCGGTCCCGGTCCACAACTGCCTTCTCACTCATACCGTCGAGCGTACTCAGCCGCCGTACTCAGCCGGGCCACGCCGACGGAGTCAGTGCGCGGTGGGCTTCGTCGGCGTCGCCTCGCTCGGCCGGACGATCACAAAGCCCTCGCCCTGGAGCATGAGCTGGACGGCCTCGCCCGAGCCGCCGCGGATCATCGAGCCGACGGACTGCGAACGGTGCAGCGAGGTGCCGAGCTGGCTGCTCCAGCCGACAACCGCGTCCGTGTCGACGTACACCGGCGCCTGCGCCGTGACGGGGATCACGATCGGTGTGCCCTCGCAGATCAGACCGAGCTTGCCGTAGCCGGTGAACACGCTGTTGAAGAGCCCGCCGCCGGTCATTCCGGCGCCCTTCACCGTCTTTATCTCGTACGAGAGCGTCGGGTCGAAGCAGAGCACATTGCGGCCGCTGATGGTGAGCGAGTCACCGTGTTCCACATCGACGATGAAGCAGTTGGCCGCCTCCTGGGCGAACCAGGCCTCGCCCTGTCCTCGGACGGCCATCAGCGGCAGGCCCTCGCCCGTGACGGCCCGCTTGAGCATGCCGCCTATGCCCTGGCCCTTGCGCTCGAACTGGAGACTGCCCCGGTAGGCGATCATGGATCCCTGCCGTGCGTGCATCTCGCCGTTGACGGCGTACTTGATCGACTTGGAGTTCTGGAGTGTCATCCCGGGCGCGGTCGCCGGCTGTGCCAGATGCTCCGCGGTGAAAAGGTCGCTCTTCATGCCGTGCATCCTCGCCCGGAGGCTTCCCTTCCGCCAAGAATCCGGCGGAAGGTCCGCCGGAGCGGCTGGCAGACTGGAGCCGTGAGCAGCGACAACGACAGCAATAACGTCACCGGCACCGTCACCGGCACCGACAGCCCACTCCAACACGAGCGGACGGACCGCGACGAGGCCCCGCAGTTCGTGCTGCCGCTGGTGGTCCATATCGAGAAGGCCACGCCTCCGGCCCGTACCGACGCCCTGGAGACGGCGGCCCGCGCGGTGCTGGTCATGCTCTCCGACGAACGGTCGCTGGGCGAGGGCGAGTGGGCGAGGGCGATACGGGACTGGCAGGACGCCCGGATCCGCAAGGTGGTACGGCGGGCGCGCGGCGCGGAGTGGCGCCGCGCCTCGGCGCTCCCGGGCGTGACGGTCATCGGTACGGGCCTGTCGACGGAGGCCGTACCGCCCGCCGAGGTACGGGTCTTCCCGCCGGTCCCGCTCGACGGCTGGCCCAAGGAGCTCGCAAAGCTCCAGGTCTCGGGCACCGACCTCGCCGACCGGGAGCCACCGCCCGCCGCCGATCCGGCGCATCCCGTCCTCTGGCTCAATCCCGAGCTGGACATGTCCGCCGGCAAGGCCATGGCCCAGGCCGGCCACGGCGCCCAACTCGCCTGGTGGGAGCTGTCGGACACGGACCGCAAGGCCTGGCACACAGCGGGCTTCCCGCTCGCCGTACGCACTCCCGACGCCGCGCACTGGCGCGAACTCACCGCCGCCGGCCTCCCGGTGGTCCGCGACGCGGGCTTCACCGAGATCGCGCCGGGCAGCGCCACCGTGGTCGCCGATCACCCGGCGCTGCGGAGCTGAACGTTCCGGAGTCCCTGTACGTATCTCCCGGTACCGCCACGCCGGTTGAACGGCCCGTCGGCCGGCGGTGGTTCAGCGGTGTCCTATATCGGTTCGGGAGGCAGCACATTGTTGCGACGCATCAACGGTACGGCGCTCATCATCGCGGCACTCGTCGCCACAGTCGGGGCGCTGGCCTTCCCCGTCTGGTCGTACGCCGACCGTTCCGGCACCGGGCAGGCCAATCTCAATGCCTCGTCCGTCGCGACACAGTGGGGGCCGCTCTCCGCGACCGACCGTGATCTGCTGGTCAAGGTACGGCTGGCCGGGCTCTGGGAGCTGCCGGCCGGACAGCAGGCCATCCAGCGCGCGCCCAGCCAGGCCATCAAGGACTGCGGTGACCATCTGGTCGTCGGCCACACCGACCTCGACAAGCGGGCCCGCGATGTGGCGGCCAGGCTCGGGATCGAGCTGCCGAACCAGCCGACCGAGCAGCAGCAGGGCTGGCTCAGAGAGCTGTCCGCGGCCACGGGCCAGGAGTACGAGCGGAAGTTCGCCAATCTGCTGCGCAACGCCCACGGCAAGGTGTTCGCGCTCATCGCGCAGGTACGGCACACGACCAGGAACACCTTGATACGACAGCTCGCCAGCGACGCCAACCAGACCGTCCTCGACCACATCACGATGCTGGAGGCCACCGGTCTCGTCGACTTCGACAGCATCGCCAACGAGGCCGCGGGCGCCGCCACCGCCAGCCCGACCGGACCGCCGCCTCCGGACGGAAACCTTCCGCCCGCGCCGTCGCCCGTCGAGGCCACCGGCGACCAGTCCTTCACCTCCCGGCCCTCCACGCAGCCCGGCGCGCCGACCGCGATCAACACCGACCGGCCGGAGCCGGGAACGGAACAGCAGCCGCCCGCTCCACCGGCGCCCACTCCATAGCCGGGCCGCGCCGCATGGAACCTCAAATCGACCTCTGAACGTCCCTCTCAACGGATTCAGCGGCGCCCGGCGGGGTCATCACCTCTGCACCGTTGCGCTGTCGCGCACCGAGGAGGGGGAGCCATGAACGGCATACCAGAGCTGGGGATCGGTATCGGCTGGCGTCCGGAGATAGCCGACGCGGTGGAAGGGCTGTCCGGGATCGACTGGGTCGAGGCCGTCGCGGAGAATCTCTGCGCCGGCCATCTGCCCGACTCGCTCGTACGGCTTCGTGAGCGCGGCGTCACCGTCGTGCCGCACGGCGTCTCGCTCGGGCTGGGCGGCGCGGACCGGCCCGACGCGCGGCGGCTCGCGGATCTCGCGGAGCGCGCCGAGGCGCTGGGCTCGCCGCTGGTCACCGAGCACATC
>NZ_FMDK01000872.1 GCF_900091995.1 Streptomyces sp. MnatMP-M17 | reverse complement strand
CGGCGCCGGCGTACGGCGAGCAGCAGGGCCGCCGCGGCGAGCACGAGCGTCGCCACGGCCGGCCGGACACCGGCCGCCGTGAGCCCGCGGGCCACATCGCGCCAGACGCCGAGACCGTTGGCCTTCAGCACGGTGATCTCGCTGTGCCGTACCGGGATCCGGTCGGCGTACGGCACCCGGTCGGCCATCAACTGCCGTTTCACCTGTTCGGTGACGGGCGCCAGATCGATGGTGACCGCATCACCGCGCCCGCTGGCGAGGACCTGTTGCGCGGTGGTGTGCGCGGCACGGGCCGCCGTCGTCCACGCGTTCTTGAAGGCCGCGGAGGTGGAGAACGACAGCACGGCCTCGTGCAGCAGCTCGCGTACGCCCGACTGGAGCGGGCCCACGTCGATCTGTGTCATGACCTGGTCGGTCACCCGGTCGGCGACGGCGCCCTGCACGGCCGGGTCGGAGGCGAGCGGCGTCATCGTCGAGACGAAGCGGCCCGTGTCGCCGATCTCCAGATCGGCCCAGGCCGCGATCGCGCTCAACGGGGTCAGGACCGCGAGCAGGACGATCAGCGCCGTGGAGAGATAGCTCCGCACTCCTCAAGGGAACGCGGCGCGGGCGCCGGGCGCGAGCCATGCGCCGCCGACCTGGTGAGCGCCGCGGTTGACGGGTACGGCGGGCAGGTGTGCGCTGGAGAGGCGGGGGGACGGAAGGAGCGCCCTGCCATGGCCACTCAGGTACCCACGCGGCCGACGCGCCGCCATGTCTCCCCACTGGAACGGTTCCATCTCTCTCCGCCCGCCCTGGGAATACCGCTTCTGCTGGGCATCATCTACGGCGCCTACGCCGCGTACATCGCCCGCGGCGGCGGCCCGGCCACCTACGGACAGCTCGCCCTGGCCCTGATATCCGGTGCGCTCCTCGCCCTGCTGATCATCGGCCTCCTCCGCTTCCAGCACTCCCTGATGCGCGAACTGCGCGCCGCGGCCTGGGGCACCCTGGTCGGCTGCGCCATGGGCTTCCTGTACAGCCTCACCGGTCACAGCGTCCTGCTGTCCTCAGGCATCGGCCTCGCACTGGCCGTGGGCACGGTCATCATCACGTTCTACGCGTTCTATATGCACGAGCCCTGAGCTATGCGGGAGCCCTGAACATGCACGAGCCCTGAGCCGGGCGAATGCAGCCGACGGGCATGTCGCTCAGCCCTTGAACAGCGGGTCGTAGGGCTCGTCCTCGGGCGTGAAGATCAGGATGAAGTCCTCGCCTGCCGCGGTGGCGACCTCGCGCAGGCGGGTCAGGACGTCGGCCTCAGCGGGAAGGTCAAGGCCGAGAGCGGCGGCCACCCGGTCCCGCTGAACCAGCATGTCGGGCATGTCCTCCAGGTACTCGGCCGCCAGCTCACCGCTCTCCTCCGCGGTGAACCCTCGACAGTCGCGCCACCAGGGTGCGACCAGCAGGAGCCGTATAAGTTCCGGCAGGCCGATTGCGATCAGAGCCGCGCCGCCTTCGGAGTCCGCGTAGAGGACCGGACGTTCCTCTCCGCCATCGCCACAGAAGAAGAACGTGCCTCCGGCTCCATCACCCGCGAAGCCCTCCAGCGTCGCGCCCGACGCGAGGTGGACGTCCTCGCCATGGTCTGCGCGGTCGAGGTCGAAGTCGCCGGGCCAGGCCAGGAAATGGGCAGCGTCGTCGTGTTCGCGGATGGCGGTGATCAGCGATTGCATGCGCCGCACCCTAACGGCCAGGAACGACAGTCACGGGCTCACCGACAACAGAGGCTGTTCGGGACGTGCCCGGGTCCGGGCTCGGGACGTGCTCGGGCCCGAGGTGGCCGGCCGCCGAAGTTCGACAAGACCGACTACCGCGAGCGCCATGCAGTCGAGTGCGGCATCAACCGCCTCAAGAGGCACCGGGCCGTTGCCACGAGGTACGACAAACTTGCCGTCCGCTACGAGGCCACCGTCCAGATCGCAGTCATGAATGAGTGGCTGTGACCGGGATTTCAAGAAGCCAAGCGGGCCTACCTGGAACAGTCGAATGCGAGACCACCCGGCAGACCGGGCGATAGAGTCCGCACGTGCGTTGATCTTCCGGGCGGCGGCCAAGCACCGCTGCAGACGTTGCGGGCGCCTCAGGTGAGCCGGGGCGCCCCGCCTGGCATGCCCGTCACCACATCACCGGAGACCACGCAATGACCGCCCAGGAACACCTCACCTACGATGCGTTCGTCGCACTCGCCGCCGCTGATCCGGCGGTCGTCGGCCTTGTCCTCAAAGGCTCCCAGGCCCACGAGGGCATGACCACCGAGCACTCCGACCACGACCTGTACGTCATCCTCGCTGATGGAGCGACGACGGAACTGGCCCGGTTCACGGGGCACCGCACTCCAGAACTCGACCTCGTCATCCTCTCCCTCGACGAGTTCCGCGCCGCCGGAATGCCCGGCTTCGAGCGATACGCCCTCGCCCGAGCCCGGATCGTGCTCGACCGACTTGGCGGAGTCATCGCCCAGATCCTGGCCGACAAGACACGGCTCGCCGCTGACGAAGCCTTCCACGAGGCAGACGCATGGCTCGATGCCTACGCCAACTCCCTCTACCGCTCGGTAAAGAACGACCGCGACGGACATGCCCTCGCGGCCCGCCTCGACGCCGCCGACAGCGTCAGATTCCTGCTGGAGTTGCTCTTCGCACTGGACCGACGCCCCCGCCCTTACAACAAGTACCTGGAATGGGAACTCGCCCGATTCCCACTGCCCGGCTGGGACACCGAGCTGTTGCTCGACGCTGCGAACCACATCTCAGCAACGGGCGACGTACCCACGCAGCGTCGCCTCTTCGCCCAGGTCGAAGCAGCGGCCCGGCGGGCCGGACATGACGCGGTGCTGGACGCGTGGGGTGATGACCTGCGCCTGATGCGACCTCAGTAGGGACGCCTCGGGAGCCTAAGTACCACAACTCTTACCGCCGGGCTTTCACAACAGGCCCTAGGCGAGCCTTCTGAGGAGTTGCTCGAAGGGGACTGTGCCGTCCAGGTCGTCGTACAGGTCCTCCAGGTTGTCCAGGTCCTCGGCCGCGGCGTGCGCGGCGTGCGTCTTGGGCGGTTTCGGGGCTTCCTCCTGTGCCGGTGTGACCGTTGCCAGGAGGTGGGCGAAGGCGGTGCTCGCGTGGGTTATGCGGGCCGGGAGGCCGCCTGCGTGGGTGTCGGCGGCTGCGCCCCAGTCGTCCGTGGCGGCGAAGACCGCTGTGGGCGAGGTCAGCGCGTGCAGGTAGGTGAAGAGTGGGCGCAGGGCGTGTTCCAGTACCAGGGAGTGGCGCGCGGTGCCGCCGGTCGCGGCCAGCAGTACGGGCGTTCCGGTGAGCGCGTCCGGTTCGACCAGGTCGAAGAACGACTTGAACAGTCCGCTGTACGAGGCGGCGAAGACCGGCGTCACCACGATCAGTCCGTCCGCGCCGGTCACCCGGTCCAGCGCCGCGCTCAGCACGGTCGACGGAAAGCCGGTGACCAGGTTGTTCGCGATGTCGACCGCCAGCTCGCGCAGTTCCACGACCTCGACCTCCACCTTGCGGCCGGCGGCGGCCAGTTCGCGCGCGGTCGCCTCCGCCAGCCGGTCGGCCAGCAGCCGGCTGGACGACGGCTTGCCCAGCCCGGCCGAGACGGCGACGAGCCTCAGCGCCTCCATGGTCAGACCTCCTTGGCGGTGTCGTCGGTGCGGGCCGCGGCCGTCGGGTGCACCGGGCCGTCCGGGACTCCGGCCGCCCGCAGGCTCGCGAACTCCTTGCGCAGTACGGGTACGACCTCCTCGCCCAGCAGGTCGAGCTGCTCCAGCACGGTCTTCAGCGGCAGGCCCGCGTGGTCCATCAGGAAGAGCTGGCGCTGATAGTCGCCGAAGGAGTCACGGAAGGACAGCGTCTTGTCGATGACCTCCTGCGGGCTGCCGACGACCAGCGGAGTCTGCTCGGTGAACTCCTCCAGCGACGGGCCGTGCCCGTACACCGGCGCGTTGTCGAAGTACGGCCGGAACTCCCGTACCGCGTCCTGCGAGTTCTTCCGCATGAACGCCTGGCCGCCGAGGCCGACGATCGCCTGCTCCGGAGTGCCGTGCCCGTAGTGGGCGTAGCGCTTGCGGTAGAGCCGGATCAGCTTCTGGAAGTGCTCCTTGGGCCAGAAGATGTTGTTGGCGAAGAAGCCGTCTCCGTAGTAGGCGGCCTGTTCGGCGATCTCGGGCGAGCGGATCGAACCGTGCCAGACGAACGGCGGAGTGCCGTCCAGCGGGCGAGGCGTCGAGGTGAAGCCCTGGAGAGGCGTACGGAACTTGCCCTCCCAGTCCACGACGTCCTCGCGCCACAGCTTGTGCAGCAGCGCGTACTTCTCGATCGCGAGCGGAATGCCCTGGCGGATGTCCTCACCGAACCACGGATAGACCGGACCGGTGTTGCCGCGCCCCATCATCAGATCGACGCGCCCGTCGGCCAGGTGCTGGAGCATCGCGAAGTCCTCGGCGATCTTCACCGGGTCGTTGGTGGTGATCAGCGTGGTGGAGGTGGAGAGGATCAGCCGCTCGGTGGTGGCGGCGATATGGCCGAGCATCGTGGTGGGCGAGGACGGGACGAAGGGCGGGTTGTGGTGCTCGCCCGTGGCGAAGACGTCGAGCCCGACCTCCTCCGCCTTCCGCGCGATGGTGACCATCGCCTTGATCCGCTCGTGCTCGGTCGGCGTACGTCCCGTGGTCGGGTCGGCCGTGACATCGCCGACGGTGAAGATCCCGAACTGCATCGCGCTCACGCCTCTCGCTTTCGCGTCGTCTCTCGAAGGTGGTGTTGGTTGAATCTTAAACTGTCACCGTCAACGACGATCCACCACCCTCTATTCCGCCCTGGCCGGGGCGTGGCGAGCGAGGGCGGGAGGGGGCTGGGCTGCGTAAGCGGGGAGGGGGGCGAGGGTGAGGGCGAGGATGTGCGCGGGCGGGCCGACGCGGTCACTTCATCGGCCGGTCGTGGGCCGGTCGTGGTGGTGCGGTCTTGGCCGGTCGTGGGCCGGAAACGGCCGCCCCCGGCGGCGCGGCGGGCATGCCCGTACGCTGGTGTCGGCGGCGGCCGTGTTCGTGCCGCGTGTCCGCGTGCGCCCGGCGGGAGGTCTGTGGATGAGCGACAGCGGCGACGAGAGCTGGAAGGAGCGCGGAGTGGCCCTCCGCGTCTTCTTCTACATCTTCGGGACGCACCTGTTCGCCGGGTTCATCTGGCTGCTTTTCTACGTCGGTGAGCACGCCCAGAAATGACGTCGCCGAGCCCGTTCAGCCTGCTCGGCCAGTGAAGGCCGCTTCTGTCGCGGTGCTGCGGGTGCTGTGCCGGGGGCTCTTCGGGCTCTTCGTCACGGCCTGCGGCATGTGCGCGGGCGGCCGGTGCCGCCGCGCGGCTCTGGAGCAGACGGATCACCGTGAATCCCACCGCGATCAGGCCCAGGATCACCACCACGCTGATCCAGTTGCTCATGACGCGCTCGCCTCCTCCCGTCAAACGTACTCCCGCGACGGTGGTGCGGCTGTTCAGGGAGGCTCGGTACCGTCGCATACGACGATTAGGTTAGGCTCGCCTAAGTATCGGGCCGAATCGGGGGTACTCGGCCGTTCCGACCCTGTGGGGGAACCATGCCGACATCGGCCCTGCCGACATCGAACGGCGCGATGACGATCAGCGCGATGACGCACCCGGCCTCGCGCGTGCTGCCGCTGCCGGGTAACCGCGCCGCCGTTGCCCAGGACCCGCTCGGAGAGGGCTGACCGCCGCGCCGCCGCGCCGCCTTCGCCGTCCCGCGCGCGCC
>NZ_FMDK01000232.1 GCF_900091995.1 Streptomyces sp. MnatMP-M17 | reverse complement strand
ACCAGCCGTACCCAGACGCTCTGTTCGAGATCGCCGGTCTCGACACCGGTGCCCGGCGACTCGGCCGCGGCCTCCGCGCTCACCAGCGGGAGCAGCGTACGGACGAGATCCGGCACATGCGGTGGCGGCACATGCGGCGGCTCGGGCCACACGGGCGGTGGAGACGGGCGGCAGGGAGTGATGGCGACTGGGCGTGGCGCGGTGGCTCGCATGGACGGCGTCATGCCCGGCGTGACGTTCCGGCGGTACCGGACGGTTGCTCCCCGGCCGGGCGGTCACCCGACCGGGGAACGCGCGGTCAGCGGCTGACGAAGTCCGCCCGCGCCAGCAGGCCCGTGTCCGGGTTGTCGGTGAAGATCCCGTCGATACCGGTCTCGAAGTAGGCCTGGAAGGCGCCGAAGGCGTCGCCGTACGCGTTCGGGTCCGTGCCACGGCGGAACTCGGCGGGCAGGAAGGAGTTCTCGTTGCGCATCGTGTACGGGTGGAGGACAAGGCCCTTCGCGTGCGCGTCCCGTACCAGCGTAGTGGGCGTGGTGAGCCGGCCCGCGGAGTCCTTCGGGATGATCAGGTCGAGCGTCGGGCCGAGGCCCTGCGCGAAGGACGCGATCCACTTCAGGCCCTCGGGCTTGACCAGGTCGTCGACCTTGCGCGGGTCGCCCGTCGCCTGGAAGTCCCACGGGCGCGTCCCGGCGCCGGTGAGCAGCACGACGCCGGGCGAGTCGACCAGCTTGGCCAGCCGCTGGACGCTGGTGGGCTCGAAGGACTGGAGGAAGATCGCGGAGTCCTTGCGGTCACGCCCGTAGCGGCGGAGCAGCTTCGCGAGGCGCTCCTCCAGGCCGAGGCCGATGCCGCGGAAGTAGGTGGGGTGCTTGGTCTCGGTGTAGAGCCAGACCCGGCGGCCGAGCTTGCGGCCCTGCTCGTCCGCCCAGCGCAGCACCTCTTCGAAGGTCGGGATCTCCCAGCGGCCGTCGTAGACCGTGCTGTGCTGGCGGGTGCCCGGGATGCGCTCCTTGGCACGCAGCGTCTTCAGCTCGGCGAGCGTGAAGTCCTCGGTGAACCAGCCCGTGATGCTGACACCGTCGACGGACTTGGTGGTCTTGCGGCTCGCGAACTCCGGGTGGTCCGCGACATCGGTGGTGCCGGTGATGTCGTTCTCGTGACGGCACACCAGGTGTCCGTCCTTGGTGGGCACCAGGTCCTGCTCGATCACATGCGCGCCGAGGTCCAGAGCGTGCTGGTACGAACCCAGGGTGTGCTCCGGGCGGTAGCCGCTGGCCCCGCGGTGACCGACGATCGTGGGCACGGGCAGCTCCGGGCGGGACGGGTGGTGGCCACCGCTCCGTCCGCGCTCCGTGGCCTGCGCCGCGGCGGGCAGTGCCATGGCGGCGGCCGAGCCGAGCACCGCCGCTCCCAGTACGGTCCGCCTGCCGGGCGTGTTGCGCGCACCCTGTGTCATGAACGCTCCTTGATGTGGTGTTCTGTGCCTGTCAAGCGAGGCCGAGCGTAGGCGGCGCCGTCTTCCGCGCGGGAGACCTTGGACGAACGTGACGGAAACACACGTCAACACTGCGTATCCAGCCAGTGAACCCGATGTGCGAACCCAGTGAGCCGCGAGTAACGTGCTCACCTGCGGAGATGTTCGCCTCCGTCCACCACCGTCCCACGACACCGGAGGAACCGTTGTCCCGCTTCGCGCTCATCAAGGCAGCGCTCGGACCGATCATGCGCCTGATGTTCCGCATCCGTGTGGAGGGCGCCGAGAACATTCCGGGGAGCGGGCCGGTGATCCTCGCCGGCAACCATCTGACCTTCATCGACTCGATGATCCTGCCGCTGGTCTGCGACCGTCAGGTCTTCTTCATCGGCAAGGACGAGTACGTCACGGGCAAGGGACTCAAGGGCCGGATGATGGCCTGGTTCTTCACCGGTGTCGGCATGATCCCGGTGGACCGCGACGGTGGGCGCGGCGGTGTGGCGGCGCTGATGACGGGCCGTCGGGTGCTGGAGGAGGGCAATGTCTTCGGTATCTATCCGGAGGGCACCCGCTCTCCGGACGGCCGGCTCTACCGGGGCCGTACGGGCATCGCGCGGCTGACGCTGATGACGGGCGCGCCGGTGGTGCCCTTCGCGATGATCGGTACGGACAAGCTCCAGCCGAACGGCACGGGCATGCCGCGCACGGGCAAGGTGACGGTGCGCTTCGGCGAGCCGATGGAGTTCTCACGGTACGAGGGCATGGACCGCGACCGGTATGTGCTGCGGGCGGTGACGGACTCGGTGATGGCCGAGGTCATGGAGCTGTCGGGACAGGAGTACGTGGACATGTACGCCACGAAGGCGAAGGCGGCGTAGCCGCCCTGTCGGGCAGCGGCGGGCGGGGCCCTGTGCGCGCCCACACCCGTCCGGCCGTATGGTCCGACCCGAAGGCACGGCACCTCCGCCGCCGTCGGCTTCCATCTCCATCCGATGGCCCAGCCTCCCAGTCTGCCCGAGCCGATATCGCCAAGGCCCTCCGCGACCTGCCGGCGCGCTGAGCCGGGAGCCTTCCGTCCGCACGGACGGAAGCTCGGAAGACTCCCGGTCAGTGCTCGACGGACTCCTCCAGCCTCTGGCCCCGCAGCAGGAACCAGGCCGCCGCCGATGTCGCCAGCAGG
>NZ_FMDK01000908.1 GCF_900091995.1 Streptomyces sp. MnatMP-M17 | reverse complement strand
AACCGGCGGCTTGAGGCCGGACGTCGGTCCGGCCTGGTGCCGGCAGCACTTGCGGGCCGGCCGGGTTGGTGCGGGCTCGGCGACGACAGCCAGGCTGGCCCGCACCCGACGGCGGGCCGGCGCAAGTGGGCTAGGCCTGCCCAGCCCAGTCAGCCGGGCGCTGCGCGTAGTACGTACAGACCGGGCCCGCGTCGTCGTAGGTCACGGCCACGCTCGTGGCGTCCTTGGTGATGTACACCGGCTGCTCGCCGTAGGCGTTGCGGATCTCCTCTTCGGTAAGGGGGTCCGCGGCACGCAAGTCAGCCCGGTTCACACCGAACACGCTCACGCGGACATACCGGTACTCCATGACAACCTCCAGGGTCGGACGTGGTGCGAGCTCAAGAGACATGGGCGCAGAGGCCGATATCGACAGCGCCCCGGCGAGGGGGCCTGGCGTGATCAGGTCCGAGCCGTGGCGAAAGTCCACCAACCGTCGTACCCGGCGGGCAGGTTGGGGTAGTTCTCCAGCATCGGCTGGAGAACGGCCAGGTGCTGCTTCTGCACGGCGAGGGTGACGTTTCCCCAGTAAGAGGTGCCGTCCCAGCGGCCTTCGCAGTCGGGCCCGTACCGGCCGTCGTTGTGGGCGGCCAGGAACTCGGCGGCGCCGACGGGACGTTCGTGCTGGAAGTCCCAGAGGGTGCCGATGCAGGCGACGGTCAGTCCGGCGCGGCGCCGGAACCAGAGGGCGTTGATCCGGCCGCCGTAGTAGTGGGTCCCGTCGGCGCGATTGCGTTCCTCCACGCGGAGGCTGCCGAGGTCGACAGCGTGCGGCTTGCGGGAGATGACCAGCCGCTCTTCACGGATCACGTACGACTCCAGGGGGTTCAGCGGACGAGGAGGTGGATGTGGGTGTGCAGGGTGCTGCTCGTCGCGTATCGGGCATAGGCGCGCCCGGCGACCCGGTGGAACGTGACCTTCGCGCCGGGGTGCCGCTTGAGGACACCTTCCAGCGTGGTGCGCACGTCCGCGGGGCGAAGGCGGACCGGGAGCGCGGCGTTACGAAAGGTGCCCTGGTCGTCGCCGAGGAAGGACTGCGGCCGGCCTAGGTGGGCGATATACAGGGCTGCTCCGGACGCCGGGGCAAGTTGCAGACTGCGGATCTGTTCCACCGCAGTGCACTCGGTGCCGGGGAGGGGGGCGGTCACCGGCGGCAGGAAAGGGATCAGCAGCCAGTCTTCCCCCGCTTCCAGAAGGGCGCGCACCTGCTCGTCGGACCGGACAGTGACCTTCTCGGCCGTAGGGAACTCCTCCCACGCGCCTGGCGTGCGCAGGCCGCGCCACCAGGAGGCGCCATGCGGGCCGCGGACGCGGTCACCATCGGCGAAGCGCAACGGCACCGCCAGCAAGTCGGCGACGGGGGTGCTGTGCTTGGTCATCGGATGCCTCCACTTCGGCGTCGCCGCGCTGGCTAGATTCATTAATCTACCCCAAAAGAGCCCGACGGTCAAGCTTTATGTGTCATCTGGGTTGTGCTCGCAGGAAATCCGCGTCCGGCGCCCGGAGATGCCGTAGGGTGGTTGCACCGACGCGGGGTGGAGCAGCTCGGTAGCTCGCTGGGCTCATAACCCAGAGGTCGCGTGGTTCAAATCCCGCCCCCGCTACGAAGATCTGGCCCCCTGCCGACATTGCGTCGGGAGGGGGCCAGATTCGTGTACAGGTGCCCACGGCAGGAATTGAACCTGCCCGGTTGCACATGGCCCCGTGCGAAGAGCCGCCGTCTTCCCGGGCCTGTAGGGCCCTGAAGCGTGGACGTGAGGGGGCCGCCTTCGTCCTGGAGCCAGTAGCTCTTCTTGTGGCCGCGTTCGCGCGACCGCAGGAGCAGGGCTTGCCGCGTCACCGTGGGCGATGCGCGGCGCGCTCCTCCGGTTCAGGCAGGCGTCAGGCGCGAGGTTTCCACCGTCTCGGTGTAGCCGGGATGCCGGCGGGTGTGACGACGAGGGTCGGTCGTCTTGATGACCGTCAGCCCGCTGTCGCAGTGGTAGAGCACCTCGGCGCCGAAGGCGGCGTCCTCCCCCTCCCAAGCCGTGTGCTCGCCGGCGCTGATCGGGCCGTGGGCGACGCTCACGGCGCTGCCGTGGGGCAGCTGCTTCTGCTTCGCGGTCAGGGTGTAGGTGTGGCCGGCGTGGGCGTAGAGGACGGGATCCGGCATGACGACTCCCGAAGGGACGGGTCGGGCGGCGGGCAGCCGCCGGTCCCCCGGTGCGGCACGAAGCCGCGGGGGACCGGCGGGGGGTCGGCGAT
>NZ_FMDK01001174.1 GCF_900091995.1 Streptomyces sp. MnatMP-M17 | reverse complement strand
CGGTGGGGGGGGTCGTCGGCCGTGATGACGACCGCCGGTTGCTGGCCGGGCTGCCGAAGGCACGCTGAGTACTGCGGGCCCGGCCCCCAGGCCGCGGCTGCTGGCCATCCCGACCGGCACTGTCGGTGGTGGCTGCGCCGCATTCGTGCGGGCGACCTGGCGTACTGGCTCGGATCGCGGGGGCGCAGTGGGCTGACAGCATGGAAGCGGGGCCTGGCCAGGAAGCGTCCTGTCCGGCCCCGCTGCTGTCCGTACGACGCCGGGTCCAACGCGTCCCGGTCTTGGACAGCTGTTCCACCTGTCACGGCGTCAGCGGCGTGATTCGCCTCCGTCGGCCTTCAGATGTGTTCAGGCGTCAGCGCACGGCGCTGGCCAGACCCCAGCCGACGTCCGCGTCCTCGCGTACGCCCCACCCCGCGTCATCGCCAGCACAGTGGTTCTTACCCATTTGGTCACCCCCTTCGAGACTCATGAAGAGTAGGTGACTACTGCCGCCGGAAACGGCCGATCGCGGATTCGTTGACCTCGGGCGACGGGTCGGAGTCCCCCTCTCCCGCGCGGGAAATCCCGCTCACGGCGGGGGCGGGCTGTGCATACTGCTCGGCATGACACCTCCGTCGTTCGCCGCCCGCATACATCTGCTGGTCACCTTCGTGCTGGTGACGGGGGCGATGGTGGGCGGGGCCTGCCTGGGGCTTCTTCTGGGCGGCCGGGCGGCGGCTGTGACGGCCGGGGGCGCGGCCGGCCTCGGCGCGGGGACCGGATCATTTCTCGCGCGCCGTCAGGTGACGGCCTTCTTCCAGCCCGGTCCCGGTCCCAGGACCGACGGGTACGCGGAGGGGATCGCCGACGCCGTCTTCGTGAGCATCGCCACGTACCAGGCCGCGGTCTTCCCGCTCATCGCCGGCGGGGTGAGCGAAGAGGAACGGGACGCCCGCCGTACCGTCGCCTACCGGGTTACCGCCTTCGACGGCCTGCCCCGGGCCGTACGGGTTTCGGCGGCCGAAGCCCTGGAAGCCGTCGACCAGGGCCGGGACGCCGAGCGGGCCGGCGCAGCGATGAGAGCCCTGTCCCTGACGGTCTACGACCACCGTCACGCCCGCTGACCCGGCACCACGGCAAGCGCCGACACCCGTAGCGGCCGGGGAAACCCCTGGCCGCCCGCTGGCCGGGATGGCAGGCTCGTTCCTCACCGGAAACGGGAGCCCGCGATGAGCGATGTGCCGGAGACGGAACGCGACGACTGCACCGACTGCTTCGTCCTGCCGGGCAGCGGCAACACCCGCATCTCGTACCTGAAAAACGCCGGTACGGTCCGCGATACCTGGCACACCCCCGACTGCCCGGCCCTCGCGATCATGCACATCAACGCGGAGGAAGGAAGCAGACGGATACAGGAAGAGGAGGACTGGGCCAGGGGCGTCTTCCCCGCCGCGCACGAGCGTCTCAAGCAGGCCGCCGCCGCGATGCCCGCCGGTACCGCCGCGCGGCCCTTCATCGACGCCCTGGCCGAACTGGTCCAGGCGCAGGCCGATGCCACGGGCTTCGTGGTGCTGCCCAGATGGGCCGAGATCCTGGAGAGGCATTTCCCACCCGAACTCCCCGACCCCGACCACATCACCGACTAACACGGCCGCGGACCCGGACGGGCTCGGTAGATCGGCCGCGCACCCCGCCCGCCTGGCGCGTCCGCGTACGGCGCAGCCGCTTACCGGCATGCTCCCCGTGAGGGTTTCGGAACCGGTGAACCGGCCCCGGCCGGTGTGCTCGCGTTCTACCGTGCGCGTATGGCGAACGAGAACCGCGACCGCGGTGTTGAGCTGACCGTGCGAGCCGAGTACGACACCGACTGGCACGTCTACATCGACCATCCCGACCGGGGTCCGCTGGGCTACTGCACCGGCGCCGGTCCGGACGAGCCGTTCGACGGAGCCGCCGCGGACCGGGCGCTGCTGACGGACGGCTGGCGGGTTACCAGCCCCTGGACGGAGACGCCGCCGTCGGCGGAGGCCCCGTACACCGCGACCGTCACACCCGCCTGACCTCGGACCCGGACCGCCATGGTCGGGGCGACCAGACCCGACCATGAGGCCGACCACGGGACCGACCACACCTGGCCGCGCCCCGACCACCACGCCTGGGCGGGGCCGACGTGCCCTGTCTCACTGAACCTTGACCGGTCTCATCAAACTTTGATCACCGCCTTCACGGCGCTCGTGCTGGCCCTGGAGGTACTTCTTCTTCCGTTCTTCGAGCTCGGTCTCGGTGAGGATGTGGCAGCCGCACAGGGCGTCTGGGATGAGATCCGGGTCCGGGTTCTCGCACCACGGATCGAGGCAGTAGTGCCTGTCAGTTGGGGGGATGAAGTCCATGGCCTCACGATCCCCAACGGTTTCGGCGTGCCGGCAGCAACACGCTCAAAGTTCGGTGAGACCGGTCAAGGTTCAGTGAGACGGGTCGGGTGCAGAGCCCGCGTAAGGGTTGCGCCTGTCGGACGCGTCTTCTGTTGCGCCAGGACGCTGCGCCTACTGTTGCGCGACCCTGCGGACTGCTGCCGTTTCTGTGCAGGTCAACACGCAGTTTTGTTGTGGTCGGCCCGCTGACATCCCCGTTACGGCCGCTCTGCCCATGTCCCCTGGCTGGAGTGAAGGAGGAAAGGGACGGGTGGGAAGGGCGCGCGGACCGCCACGGGGACCGGGGCGCGCACCTGGTTGCGCGTCGGCCGGGGCCGCCGCGCTGGCGGCGGAGAGCGGGATCGGCGCACGGCCGCTGGGTCCTGTCCACAGGCCCGTCGTCCTACCGTCGCCTCCGCTCCCCGGCGTGAGGCGCGGTGACGTGCAGCGGAAGGCGCAGCGGCCGGTGTGCACCCGCTGCGGGACGAAGTTCACCGACGAACGCTGGCAGGAGATCCGGCGGACCTCATGGCGAAGCACCGGAGACAACCTGTGCGGGCCGTGCCAGCAGGAGGACCTCGACCGGGCAGAGGCTGAGCGCGCTGCGCGCCGCGAGGCAGAGGAGGCCGCGGCGCGGGAGGCGGCCGAAGACGCAGGACGCGACGCTAACGAACTCGGTGCTCTACGTTCCCGCCTGCTCGGTCCCGCGACCGCGTCTCCAACCGGGAGACCAGCGGGGCCGGGCGGAAAGGATCGTCACCATGACCTTCATCGAGCCCGGCCTGTACGTCCGCGACGGCTTCGCCGAAGGACCGCTCGCGGATGCCGCGCTGTCCCGCGCGGCCCGCGCCGCGCAGCTCCTCGACGACCTCCAGGAGCAGGCGCCCACGCTGACCGACGGCCAACTGCGCGACGGCGTACACCGGGCGCTGCGCCGCTTCACTCAGGAGCAGCCGCCCGCCCGCCGGGTCGACAGCCTCACCGCGCTGATCCGCCGCGGGGTGCGCATCGACTGGATTGTCCCCGACCGTCTGCCCTGCGCCTGACGCCCGCCGGACGGGAGAGCCCCTTCGCCCTCTCCCGTCCGGCGGGAGTGGCCGGACTATCTGCCGCCGCCGGCCTTCCGCTGTCGGTGGTGGCTGGGAGGCTGGCCGGATGAACGCCGATGACGAGCAGCTGCTGCGCGGCCGGGTGTACGGCTGCGACCACGACGCCCCCAACCCGGGCCCGCTGCCGCACCAGACGTACGCCGCGCTGGTCGGCGGGCCGCTGGACGGGCTGCTGCTCGACATCACGGGCTGGCGGCCGGAAGAGATAGACGACGGCGTCGCCCTGATGACCGAGTTGGGGCGGTGGCCTGGCGGCCGGGCGCTGTACGACCCGCGCCCCGACGACCCGCGCCCGTCGGGCGGCCCGGGTGTGGTGTGCCGCTTCTACTACTCCGGCGACACACCCTGACCCCGGCCGCCGGCCCCGGCGCCCGGCCTGCCCTCGGTCAGATGGCTGGCGGTGTTCTCGATCCACAGCAGCGCCCACTCGACTCCGGCACGCCACCCGGGTTCCGCGCTGTCGTACCGGCCTTCGGCGTCGGCGCGGATGTTGGCGGCAAGGGCGCGCAGATCCTTCTGCAGTCCTTGCCGCTTGGCCGTGTCCACGGCCTGGATCATCTCGTCGGTGATGTCACCGGGTCGCAGTGCGCTCATCGCCCTACCTTGGACGACGTCCCCTACTGATGGCCATATCTCCAGGGCCCTGACCTTGTGACGGGCGGTGGCGATAGCGTCCTGTCTCATGACCACCACCGACACGATCGCGGCCCTGGCTCTGGCCGTCGCGGTCGTCGCTGCCGTTGCCGCCATCGGCTCCTGGAGAGCCGCGCGCAACGCCAACGGGGCCGCGCAGACCCTGTCCCGGATCGAGCAGCAGCGCCTGCACGCCGATCTCACCCCGCACTTCCGCTGCACGGTCGTGGCCAACGAGGCTCGCTCCACCGCCATGCTGGGGGTCCACCTCGAAGGCCCGCCCGGCTTGCTGTCCCACGGCACCATCGAGATCACCGCGGCCCTGCGCAACGACAACCCGCACCGCGGCGACGGGCCCCAGCTCGCCGGCGCTCCGACTCCCGAAGAGGTCCGCGCCCACATCTGGGGGCCGTGGAAGTTCAGCGCGGACGGACGCGACGACACCGGCCGGACGGTCGCCCCGCAGCAGCTGGCGATCGGCGAGTGGACACGGTACGGCCTGACCCCCACCACCCCGCCGCCCTGGTCGACGACCACCACGGACGCCTGGCACCGCGACTACGCGAACGAGCCGGTGCGCCTGAGCATCACCGCCAGGTCCAAGGGCAGCGAGTGGACCGTGCCGCTGGAAGTCCCCGTCACCATCGAGACCGGCTCCTGACCACGGCAGGTCAGGAGCCGGTGATGTGGTCGAAGCA
>NZ_FMDK01000199.1 GCF_900091995.1 Streptomyces sp. MnatMP-M17 | reverse complement strand
GGGCGTGGCTGCAACAGACCTGGCAAGCGCCGGATTTCGCAGCCGCCGTCACGGCCGCCAGTCCCGACCTCACGAGCCGGGTGGAACAGATCTGCGCCGGCCGACTGCTGCTGGCCACCACCGTACGGCGTACGGTGCTCGCCGTTCTGCGCTACCTGCTTCGGGCTCGCACACGCGCCACCCCGTTCGGTCTGTTCGCCGGGGCCGCAGCGGCGCGAATCGGCACCGCGCCCGCGCTGCACGTGGGCACCGGACACCACATCGTCGCCAGACCCGACGGGGCACGCAGCACGGTTCTCGTCGACCGCTTCGAGCAGCATCCGGCGCTGCGGCCCCACTTGATGCTGCTCGCTTCCTCCCTCGCCGTCGAACGCGACGGGCACGTCGTGATCGAGCACCGCCCGAGCGGAACCGCCGACGGAGGACCGGAGCACGTGCACGTTCGCGCGACCGCGCCGGTCCGTGAAGCACTGGACGGCGCCCGGACCCCGATCCTGTGGAACGACCTCGCCGCGAAGCTCTCCATCAGCTTCCCGAGCGCTCCGCCCGCCGCGATTGACAAGCTCATCGCAGGCTTGGTCAAGCAACGAGTCCTTCTCACCAGTCTCCGCCCGGCGATGACCGTAACCGACCCGCTCGCCGCCCTCCTCGAACACGCACAGCATCTCGCTCCCGCCGAGGTGGCAGAGATACGTGAGACCCCCCGGCCCGCGTTCGACCTGCGGGTGGACTGGGATCTGACCGTACCCACAACGGTCGCCCATGAGGCGGCAGCGGCAGCCAAGGCACTGACCCGCCTCGCTCCTCGGGCGGCGCTGACCGGCTGGGCCGAGTGGCACGGCCGCTTCCTGGAGCGGTACGGGCCGCGGGCGATCGTCCCCGTCCTGGACGCCATCGACGCGCTCGGATATCCGCCCGGCTACCTCGGGGCTACCACCACACCGGCGCCCTCCCCGCTGCCCGACCGTGACGGCCACCTCATCAAACTCGCCCATGCCGCCGGGGTGCAGCGCCGCCTCAAAGTTCAGCTCGACGATGCCGCGATCGAGGATCTGGCGACCACAGATCCGGGCCACCCCGTCCAGCCGAGCACGGAGCTGACCGTCCGCATCGACGCCACGAGCGTTGCCGCCCTTCAACAGGGTGAGTTCACCCTGCACGTCGTGGGGGTGGCTCGCTCAGCCGGAGCAACCACCGGTCGCTTCCTGGGCCTGCTGGACGACGAGGACCGCCGCCGTATGACCGAGGCGTACGCCGGACTGCCCGGGGTGCATCAAGGTTCGCTCGTCGCCCAGATCAGCTCCACTCCGCTATCCGTACGCGCCGAGAACGTCGCACGCGCCCCGCAGGCGACCGAGCTGGTGATCTCGCTCGGCGACTACCAAGGCCCGGACACCAGCCTCGTCCCCGTCACGGACCTGGCGGTCACCGCCGATGCCGAACGCCTGCACCTGGTCTCGCTCTCCCGCCACCGCCCAGTACACACGCTGCTGCTCAACGCCGTGGACCTGGGCCACCACTCCCATCCGCTGGCCCGGTTCCTGACCGAGGCGCCCGTCGCACTGGCCGTTCCCTGCACCGGATTCATGTGGGGCACCGCCGCCTCCAACCTGCCGTTTCTGCCCGCGCTCCGCTACGGACGGACAATCCTGTCCCCAGCCCGCTGGCTCCTCACCAGCGAAGACCTCCCCGCCGCACCGGCACCGTGGCCGCAATGGGACGAAGCCCTGACCCGATGGCGCCACGACGTACACCTGCCCGAGCGGGTGTACCTGAGCGAGGCCGACCAGTCCATCGCCCTGGACCTGACGGAACCTTCCCACCGGGCCCTGCTGCGGACCCACGTGGACCGCGACGGCAAGGTGACGCTGCGCCCCGCTCCCCAACCCGAGGACCTGGGATGGACCGGCGGCCGAGCACACGAAATCGTCATCCCCCTGGCCACGGACCAGAACATCGCGCCCGTCCAGACTTCCGGCCACGCCGTCAACCGCGAGCACGGTCATTTGCCCGGTTGCGACAACCGCATCTACCTCCAGCTCCACGGCCACCGGGACCGGCAGAACTCTCTCCTGATCCGGCACCTGCCGACCCTGCTGGACGAACTGGGCGCCCCACAATGGTGGTTCGTCCGCTACCGAGACCCTGACGACCACCTTCGCGTTCGCCTGACCTGCGCACCCGGAGCCCTCGGCAGCGTCTTCGAGCACATCGGCGAGTGGACCCGACGGCTCCGGCGCCACGGCCTGATCACCCACACAAGCGTGGAGACCCACCTCCCGGAAACGGCGCGCTTCGGCGGCCCCACAGCCATCGACGCGGCCGAGCGGTACTTCGCCGCCGACTCCACCGCCGCGCTGGCTCAACTCACCGTCCAGGACGAGATGGGAGCGGACGCCCGCGCGATGACGGCCGCGAGCATGGTCGAAATCGCCACCGGTCTGATCGGTGACAGGGCCGCGGCGATGCAGTGGTTCATCGAACACACTCGTACCTCCCCAGCCGCTCCGCCCCGCGCCGTCTATCGCCAAGCCGTCGACTTGGTGGTCAACCACCCTGCGGGCCTGGGCGAGCGCGTCATTGCGGCCTGGTCCGCGCGGTACGAGGCACTGACCGCGTACCGCCGCGCGCTCACGGACGCCGACATACACCCCAGCGATCTGCTACCGGACCTGCTCCACCTCCACCAGGTCCGGGTGCACGGGCCGGACCTGCCCGAGGAACGCACACACCTGCACCTGGCCAGAGCCGCCGCCCTGAGCTGGACGGCACGAGCAAGGAGGACACCGTGACCACGACAGCCCCCGCCTCCACCGCACTGTCCGCCGCCGACCAACTGGCCCACGCACTGGCCGACCCGCACACCGTGTGGCCCGGCGGCCGGCCCGACGGTGGCCGGGCCTGGCCGCAGTCGCTCGCAGGAGGAGCCTCGGGCATCGCCCTGCTGCACATCGAGCGCGCCCGAACCGGTCACGGCGACTGGGACACCGCACGCACCTGGCTGGCCACAGCCCTGCACGGCGACATCAGCGCGGCGGCCAACGCGAACCTTTACTTCGGCGCCCCGGCCCTCGCGTTCATCACGTACGGCGCGGCCAGCGCATCGAGCCGGTACCTCCGCGCCCTCGAACGCCTGGACACGGCGACCATCACCGTCACCCGGAAACGCCTGGCCGCAGCCCACCAGCGCATCACCCGCGCCGAGCGGCCCCCGATGGAGGAATTCGACCTCATCCAGGGCCTCTCCGGGCTGGGCGCCTACCACCTGAGCCGCCAACCCCACCACGAGATCACGCGTGATGTCCTGGCCTACCTGGTACGCCTGACCGAGCCCCTGCCCGCCCCTGCCGGGCTGCCGCCCTGGTGGATGAACGTCGCGCCCACCGGCACACCCCACGCCGACTACCCGGGCGGTCACGGAAACTTCGGGCTCGCACACGGCATCGGCTCCACCCTGTCCGTGCTGTCCAAGGCCCTGCTCAATGGTCTGCCCGTGCCCGGCATGGCCGACGCCGTCGAACGGATCTGCGCCTGGACCGACCACTGGCGCCAAGGCGACGAGACCACCCCCTGGTGGCCGGGCTATATCTCGATGCGGCAGGCAACCGACAACCACGTCCACTCCGACCTTCGCCCCCGCCCCTCCTGGTGCTACGGAATCAGCGGCACCGCCCGCGCCCAGCAATTGGCCGGGCTCGCTCTTGGCGACCCGGCGCGCGTACAGGCCGCCGAGAACGCGCTCCTCGCGAGTCTGCGCGACCCGCTGCAACTGGCCAAGGTCCCCGAAATCGGGCTGTGCCACGGCCTGGCCGGACTACTGCACGCCGCATGGCGGATGGCCACCGAGACAAACAACCCCGACATCACCGCCGAGCTGCCGCGCCTGACCAACCGTCTCATTGCCGCGCTCGACCGAAACGACCACGAACCCGAACTCCTCGACGGAGCCGCCGGGGCGGCCCTCGCCCTGCACACCGTCGGCACGGGCCACGCGCCCGCACCGCACTGGGACACCTTCCTCGCCCTGGCGTGAACTCTGGAGGCCGCATCATGAACCCACCCACCTGGCGCCAGGTGAACGTCGCGTTCCGGAACTGGGAACGCGCCGAGATCACAGCCTTGGCCAAGCTCGCCCCGCTCCTACGCGCCGCAGAGGACGAAGGCGCCCTCACCGCGTGGTTCATCGTCCGCAAGCAACCCTGCTGGCGCGTGCGCTACCAGCCCACCACCGACGGACAAAGCGGCATCGGCCAGGGCCTCCACATGCTGATGACCGAGGGATACATCCAAGGGTGGACGGAGATCATCTACGAACCCGAGGTCCACGCCTTCGGCGGCGCCGAAGCCATGGCATCCGCGCACTGCCTCTTCCACCACGACAGCCGCAGCATCATCGACTTCCTCCAGAGCGGAGCCGGCCACCACCGCCGCGAGACATCCCTCGTGCTGTGCAGCCTCATGATGCGCTCCGCAGGACTGGACTGGTACGAACAGGGCGACGTCTGGGCCCGTGTCGCCGCCCACCGCCCCCTACCTTCCAGTGCCAAGCCGGATGCCCGCGACCAGTTGCACACCGCCGTACGCCGCCTGCTCTCCGTGGACCCGCAGTACGCGATGCGCCCAGGCGGACCGCTTGCCCGCGCCACCGGTTGGGCCCGCGCTTACGCCACCGCCGGAAGGGAACTGGCCGACCTCACAGCCTCTGGGCAACTCCACCGTGGCCTGCGGGACGTCCTGGCCCACCACGTGATCTTCGCCTGGAACCGAATCGGCCTGCCCTACGCCACACAAGCCACGCTCACGGCCGCCGCGAAGACCGTCATTTTCGGCCCCGACCCCACCGCCGAGAGGAGAGCCGCAGACCATGTGGAAACTCCCTGACTCCGTAGCCCAGCGCTTCCCACTCGTCGCACGCCCCCGCCCCGCCTGCCTCCCCCTACCCCAGCGCGTGCAGGCGCTGACAGAACTCGCCAACACCGCAGTGCAACAAGGCAACGCGAGCGCGGCCTCCACGGTCTACAACCAGGCAGCCCTGATCGCCTCCGACGTCGGCGTCCCGTCGATCGCCCGCGCAATCTGCCACCAGCACGCCACCGCCTACCTGAACGCCACCCCCCTGAACGCTGCGGCGGCCATCCGCGCCCTCGAACCCGTCGTCAACCTCGCACGCCTCCAGATCCGAGCCGGGCGCGCCGACGACGGCCGCCGTCATCTCCTCGCCCTGTACGACGCCGTCACCACCGGCACCGGCACCGGCACCGACGTCGAGGACATCCACGTCCCGGCCGGTCTCACCGCCGCCCCGGAGGACCGGCACGAAATCCGCGCCTGGCTGTGGCGGGTCCTCATCGCCGACGGAACGCGAACCCTGACAACTGCCGGCCGCTGGGACGCAGCGCTCGCCCACATCAAGGAACACCGCGGCGTCGGACAGCGGATGCTCGACGGCCGCCAAGTCGCCGTCCTCGCCGCTCTCACCACCGGTGACGCTCACGCCGCCGAGGACCTCCTGGCCGGCACAGAGCCCGGGGAGCCGTGGGAGGACGCCGTCACAAGCTGCCTGACCGTACTGACTCACCGGGCCGTCGACCGACCGCTCCACGATCACCTGCAGGACCTGGTAGCCACCTACCTCGACCGCGCGGACGAACCGGGCATGACCGTCTTCAACACCCGGCTCGGCCTCACGGTGCTGGACACGATCACCTCAACGGAGGACCCAGCCGCACGTCTGGTCGTTGCGGGCCTCCACCGCCGAGCAACGGAAACGACCGACGGGTACGCCGCCCGGGAAATCCTCGCGCACCCCTCTTTCACCGCCCTCGCGACCGACCAAGAAACGCAGGACTGCCACGCCCTACTCCAAGCCTGCGCACTCGGCGCCGGCGCCTTCCCCGCCAATCTGCACAACGAGATGACAGCCGCGATACGCGCCAGCGACCACGTCATCCGGAGCAGCGCCGCAGCCCCAATGGGACAGCAGGAGGTGCCGTATCTGTCACACAAAACACGGCCGTTGACGTTCGGGGTGTAGTAGTCGCCAGCCGGATGACGCTGGCAGACCCCGATCTGGATGGGCGGGGCTTCTACCCCTCCATCAAGTCCGGTGAGTACGGTCTGTGCTTCCTGTCGGGTCGATCCGGAACGTTGCCCCGGGGATTGAACGGGTGGCGAACCAGGTTCATCGCGAGTCGCTCGCGAGGCTCAACGCCGTGGCGGCGGGTGGCATTTCCTGGGCCAGAGTCCGGAGGACGGCAAGGTGGGTTCTGGTGACCTCGATGCCGTAGCGGCTCAGGTGGTTCTTCAGGTGCTTGGCATGGATGTGCTGGCCGGGGCGGTTGCCCGGGAAGAGCCAGGGACTGCTGCGGTTGGCCTCGATGTTGCGCGGACCCCGGTTGAGGGCGTGATCGCGCAGGACTGGCGCGAAAGGATCGGGCACCAGGCGCGGCTCGTGCGGTCGGTCGACGCTGATACGGACTTCGTGGTTGTCCAGGGCCAAGTCGTCAATGCTGAGCGCGGTGATGTGAGCCAGGGGCTGAGCGAACAGGATCAGGATGATGAAGGCCGCGCGGTCGCGGAGAATGTAGTCGGTCGCGGGATCGAGCAGGTCGCGCAGGAGTCGCAGGCGTTGTTCGTGGTTGAACGTGCCGCGTGCGGGTTTCCGTCGGCGGGTGACCTGAAGGTTGTACGGGACGCTGAGGTGATGGGGGAACGCTCTGTCCCCGGCGCCCCATGTGATGAAGGCCCGGGTGCCCTGGCGGCTCGTACTGCCCGTGGCGATCCAGGTGTCGATGTGGGCCTGGGCGCATGTGGCCGGGGTGGCGTCGTGGTCGCGCAGCCAGGCCAGGAAGGCCTTCGCGGAGTTGATCTCGTGCTGCGGACGGTCGACCAGACCCGGCGTGAGGGGCTCCCGAGTGGCGCGTTCCCGCAGGCGCAGGCTGTGTCCGGTGGCGAACCGGCTGATGAGTTGCCGGTCTTCGGCCGGCTCGATGGAGGCGAGGGTCCGGGAGAGCCAGGCTTCGAACTGGACCAGGTAGCGGTCGCACTGCTCAAGGATCTTGTGCTGGACGAGCAGGTCGCGCAGGTGTGCCGCGGACTGCGGGGAGGGATGGCCGTTGAGGGATTCATGGCTGAGGGGCAACCGGCCGGTGGCCAGGTCGGCCAGCAGGGGCGCGATATGCCGGTTGCCGACGAGCCAGACCAGCCCGGCGTCCGGACGGGGCTGGGTGCGGATGGCCTCGTGCAGGGGCAGCAGGGCAGGGGAGACCTGGCCCGTACCGTCGTCGAGGACCTCTGTGATCCGTTCGGTGAGATGGCAACGCGGGCATATGACGCCGTCGTGGCGGTGTGCCCACCAGCGGTGCTGTTGCCCCTGGTGCCGGCAGCGGGGACAGGTGAGTTCGGGCATGGCTCAATCGGTACGTCGGAGTCGCTGGAGGATGAGGTGATGCGCCACGGTGAACTTCGGCACAACGCTCTCGGGTCAGGCAGCGGGCGGCGGGCGGATGATCGTCATGCGTCGGCAGGCAGAGAGTGTAGGCGTAGTCCGCGCTCACCACTTTCCACGAACCACGCGGCAGGGTCCAGCAGGGCGGCGATACACCTGCGCATCGAATTGCGGGGCGACGCTGTCACCACCATCCCGCGCCGGAATGGCAGTTAATCGTTCTTCGTCTGTTCAACTCGGTTTCCGTCTGAATGCTCCGCTGCCCACCTAGCGTCCGTGAGGGCCGTGAAGGAAGGGACTCATGGAGACACTCAACGCGATCCGGGCTCGTGGGATCACCAAGACGTTTGACGATGTCGTCGCACTTGACGGCGTCGATCTGGATGTGACGGCAGGTCAGATTCACGGCCTGGTGGGCCCGAACGGTGCCGGGAAGACAACGTTGCTCGGCCTTCTGCTGGGCCTGGCCGTCGCCGACGCGGGCCGGCTGGAGATCCTGGGTACGCCCGTCGGGCGGGCGCTCGCCGCTCCTGACGGTGTCGCCGGTTTCGTGGACGGACCAGGTCTGTACCCGTCGCTCACCGCCAGGCAGAACCTGGCCGCGCTGGCCGCCCTTCGCGGTTACGAGGCACGCGCGGCGGGGGTCGACGACGCCCTCGATCAGGTCGGGCTCACCGCTGTCGCCGACGACAAGACCCGCGGTTTCTCGCTCGGCATGCGTCAGCGGCTCGGTCTCGCGGCCGCCCTGCTCACCAGGCCCCGCCTGCTCGTGCTCGACGAGCCGTCCAACGGTCTGGACCCCGCCGGCAAGAGACACGTGCACCGTGTGCTCACCCGGCTCGCGGCGGAGGGAGTGAGTGTCGTGCTCTCCAGCCACCGCATGGACGACCTTGAGGAACTGTGCTCGGAGGTCACCATCCTCGCCACCGGGCAGGTTGTCTTCTCCGGCCCGCTGAGCAAGCTGGCGGCCGAGAACCGTGAACTCGACTATCGGCTGATCACCTCCGATGCCCAGGCCGCCCGCAGCGTCGCTGTCGGGACCGCCGGGATCCTGGTCGTCGACAACGCTCAGGTGCGGTACGACGCCGAAGCGCTCGTCGTACGGGCGCTGGTGCCGGCCGTGGACGAACTGGTGGTGCGACTTGTCAAGGCGGGCGTCGCGTTGCGCGAGCTCGCACCCGTCGTATCACCGCTGGAGGCCGCGTTCCTCGCCCTCACCGAGCAGCAGGAGGACTCCCGATGACTGCGACCGCGCCTGCGGCCCTGGCGGATCACCCGAATGGCGGTGCCCGCCGCATCCCGGTGTTTCGCGCCTACCGCTTCGAACTGGTCAAGCTGGTCTCGCAATGGCGGATCCGCCTGCTGGTCCTCGCCTGCTGGATCGCACCGGCGCTGTTCGTCGTCGCGGTGAGCCAGCAGACCTCGCTGCCCGTCGACACTCTCTTCGGCCGCTGGATGCAGGCCACGGGCTGGGCGGGCCCGCTGGTGACGCTCGGTTTCGCGGGCACCTGGGCCCTTCCGCTGCTGACGTCGGTGGTCGCGGGCGACGTCTTCGCCGCCGAGGACCGCCTCGGCACCTGGCGCCACCTGCTCGTAACCGTGCGGTCGCCTCAGCGGATTTTCGCGGCGAAGGTACTGGCCAGCCTGACCGTCCTCCTGCTGCTGGTCGTCGGCCTGGTTGCTTCCAGCACTGTCGGCGGGCTCGCGGCGGTGGGCAACCATCCGCTGGTCGGCCTCGACGATCACCTCATGACGCCCGGCAGCGCCGCGGGCACCGTGCTGCTCGCCTGGGCCTGTGTGCTCGCCCCGACACTGGCCCTCGCCGGGATCGGACTTCTCGGGTCCGTCACGCTGGGCCGCTCCCCGATGGGACTGCTGCTGCCCGCGCTCGTCGCGCTCGCGATGCAACTGGCCCAGATGCTGCCGCTGCCGGCGGTCGTGCGCCTGGCCCTGCCCGGCTACGCCTTCATCGCGTGGAACGGTCTGTTCACCAGCCCTGCGCAGCTCGGCCCGCTCCTGATCGGCATCGTGGTGAGCCTGGTGTGGGCCGTGATCGCCACGTCGCTGGCCTATCTGCTCTTCCTGCGGCGCGACTTCACCAATCTGACCGATGACGGCTTGACGCGCCGCGCGCTCACCGCCGGAGTCCTGCCGCTGGCCGGGCTGCTCGCGGTGACGATCGCGGTCCTTCCCGCGGTGACGACCGCGACCTACTCGGGCTCGGGCATCCAGCAGGCCAAGGTGGAGCACTCGCTGGCCACGGCGTTCGCGCATCTCTACCGGATGCAGGCCGAGGAGCTCCACCGTCCCGCCGTCACCGAGGCGCAGCTGAAGTCCAGCGCCGCGTGCACCAAGGGCAACGTCGACCACGACGCCGAGGGCGCGGGCAACGACTGGCGCTGCGTCGTGTCGTGGCACCTGCCCGACAGCGAGGCCACCGGGCAAGCCGTCTATCAGCTCGACCTCACCACGGACGGGCGGTTCGTCGCCGACGGCGACGGACCGAAGGAAGTCAATGGCTACTTCCTGGTGCGGACCCCTTACGGGGACACACCGAACCCGCTGTGGCAGTTCGACAGCAACGTCGAACTGCTTTCCACCTCGAAGGGATAATTTGATGCAGGTAGCACGCCGCCGCGTCCAGACGGAGAAGGACGACTCCGTCTATCTCGGCAACAGACGCATCGGGCGCCGGGTCCCGCTCATGACCGCTGGGGTCACCGCTCTGGCCGTCGCGGCCGCCGGTACCGCTTTCGCCGCGACCGACTCCTTCGGGACGGTGAAGGTCGGCCAGACCACCGCCGACGGACTGCTGATCTCCAGCGACCAGTACCTCGCCCCCTACGGCAAGCGTCTGGTCATCAACGACGGCAAGATCATGTCGTCCACCATCAGCCCCGACGGCAAGCACATGGCCGCCACCGTCACCGACGGCGGGATGGTGCTGAACATCATCGACCTGAAGAACTACAGGCTTCAGCAGGTCATCGGCAGCGGCGCCGGGGCCGACCTGAAGATCAGCGGTGGTGACGTGGGCCAGGAAGGCCCGACCTACTCGCCCGACGGCAAGCAGCTGTGGCTGGGCCGGGCCGACGGCTACACCAAGTTCACGGTGAACCCGGACGGCAGTCTGTCCAACCCGACCACCGTCTCCATCCCCGCGCAGGGCTCCAAGCGCTCCTTGGCGTCCGCGGCGGTGTTCTCCGCCGACGGCTCCACGGTCTACTCCGCGGTCAACGGGCAGAACCGGGTGGTCGCCATCAACGCGGCGACCGGCGCCATCGAACAGAGCTGGAACACGGGCAACGCCCCACGCGGCATGGTCCAGGTCGGCAACAAGCTCTACATCAGCAACGAGGGCGGGCGTCCGGCGGCTCCCGGTGAGGACACGATCAACTCCTACGGCACGCAGGTGCCGGCCAGCCCGGTGACGGGTGCCACCACCACCGGCACGGTCAGCGTCATCGACCTGGCCAACCCGTCCGCCGCGGCCAAGAGCATCACTGTGGGTCTGCACCCGACCGCGGTGTACGCCAAGAAGAAGACGGTGTTCGTCACCAACACCGCCGACAACACCGTCTCGGTCATCGACACCGCGAAGGACAAGGTCGTCCAGACCATCTCCACCCAGCCGTGGCCCGAGGCCTCGGTCGGGTACGAGCCCAACGCGGTGACGCTCACCAGCGACAATCACCTGCTGGTGACGCTCGGCCGTGCCAACGCGGTCGCCGTCTACAAGTACAAGGGCGCGCAGGAGCCGGTCAGTTACGTGGGCCTGCTGCCGACCGACTACTTCCCCGCGGAGATCGCGACCGTCGGCAAGGACATCGTTGTCTCCAACACGCGCGGTATCGACGCCCGCCGTCCCACCACCGCCGCCGGACGTGGCACCCACGACACCACCTCCAGCCTGACGCGCTTCACGCTCCCGGACGACAAGACCATCAAGTCCCAGACGAAGAAGGTCTTCAAGCAGAACGGCTGGACCAACAAGTCCGTCCAGCTCGCCAACGGCAAGAGCAAGGCCAAGCCGGTACCGGTGCCGGTGAAGATCGGTGACCCTTCGACGATCAAGCACGTGTTCCTGATCGTCAAGGAGAACCGGACCTACGACCAGGTCTTCGGCGACATCCCCCAGGGCGACGGCGACGCGTCGCTGGCCCAGTTCGGCGAGAACGTCACACCGAACCAGCACGCGCTGGCCAAGCAGTTCGGCCTGTACGACAACACCTACGACGTCGGTACGAACTCCGCCGAGGGCCACAACTGGCTGATGCAGGCCGACAACCCCGAGTACACCGAGTCCTCGGCCGGTGAGTACCTGCGCAGCTACGACACCGAGGACGACGCGCTCGGCCACCAGAAGTCCGGCTTCATCTGGACCGGCGCGCAGGCCGCCGGCAAGTCGGTGCGCAACTTCGGTGAGTTCCACCAGTTCCTGTCCAAGCCGGCCGACGCGAGCTGGCAGAACCTGTACTGCGACGCCAAGGACATGAAGGCGTCCGGCAAGCAGTCCGCTTACAAGCTCACCTCGTCCTCGCCGATACCGTCGCTCAACGACGTGTCGGTGCCCGCCTTCCCGAAGTACGACACCAGCGTCCCGGACGTCTACCGGTCCGAGATCTGGAAGCAGGACTTCAAGAAGAACGGGCCGGCGAACCTGAACATGTTCTGGCTCTCCAGCGACCACACCGGCGGCCCGGTCAGCCCGGCCGCCCAGGTCGCGGACAACGACCTCGCGGTCGGCCGGATCGTCGACGAGATCTCGCACAGCAAGTACTGGAAGGACTCGGCGATCTTCATCACCGAGGACGACTCCCAGGCCGGCCTCGACCACGTCGACGGCCACCGCGCGCCGGTCCAGATCATCAGCCCCTACGCCCAGCACGGCGTCGTCGACAGCCACTACTACTCCCAGATCACCATGATCCGGACCATCGAGCAGATCCTCGGGATCCGCCCGATGAACCAGAAGGACAGCGCGGCCACCCCGATGGCCTCGGCGTTCACCAAGAAGCCCGACCTCACCCCGTTCACCGCGCTGCCCAACCGCATCCCGCTGACCGACGGCGTGAAGACCACGCCTTCGTGTGGCGTGGACACCCCGGCCCCGCAGAACCCCCAGGCCGCGGCCGTACCGGCGGCGAAGGTCCCGGCGAGCATGACGGCGCTCGCGAAGGAGTGGAACGACTGGAAGTCGCACCAGCGGCTGACCGGGCCCAATGCCGTGCCCGACTACGCGCCTCCCGCGCAGATGGACCGCCTCACCTGGTACGAGACGCACAACTGGTCCAAGCCCTACCCGGGCGATGACAAGATCCACGCGCCCAACGACGTTCCCGGCGCGTACATCCCCTCGTCGGACACCGACTGACATCAGCACCGACTGACATCGGCTGACATCAGCTGAACTCCCGCCAGTAGGAAGGGCCCCCGGACGGCGTCACCGCCGGCCGGGGGCCCTTGCCCTTCCACAGTCACGGGGCACAGTCGTCGTTTCCTTGGCCCGGCAAGTCCGGTGGGCCGAGCGCTGCCGGTAGCGGGTATGGGCGGCCGTCGGCCGGTGTGTTCCCATTCGCGTACGGGGGCTCACGGGAAAGGCGGGGGACATATGAGATCGGCGACGCACAGGGCGATACGGACCGCGGCATGGCTGCTGAGCGCAGTCGTGGCCCTCGTCCTGGGCGTGGCGACGGCCTCGCAGATCCGCGAAGCGCTGGAGCGGGAGCGGGAGTTCCGTGCCGCGCCAGCGTGCGCATCCGTCCCGGTGAAGGCATCCGGGTGCCTGTGGGAACAGGAATTCACCGTTCGCAGGGCCGATATGAACCGAGGCGAAAAGAGCGAGTCGCCGGAAGCGGAGTTGTTGCTGCCATCCGGTGAGCCATGGGAAGTGACGTTCCCGCGAACTGATCCGGTGCTGTCGGAGATGAGGCCGGGCGACAGCGTCGTCGGCCTGATCTGGCACGGGCGGGTCGTCGAGATACGGGACGCCGGGGGACGGCGGCAGCAGACATCCGGAGGGCCCCTGGGGCGGCCCGAGGAGCGCCTCGGCGGCGCACTCGCCTGCGTCTCCTTCGGCCTGTCCGCTCTCGTCGGGAGCCTGTGGCCGCTCTTCGCACCGGGCAACCGGCGTCACGCGAAAGCGGCGGCTGTGGTGCGGTGGCACGGTGTCGGCATGGGTGCCGCAGCCATCCTGACGCTCTGGGCGCAAGCGGCCAACGACTGGCCGATGTGGGCGATCCCGGCGATCTGGGGGCCGCTGGCGCTGCTCCTCCTGGCCTCCATGGTGGCCTTCGCCGTCGCCGCCCACCGCGGCGACCTGGATGACGACACCCCGTCCGCCACATGAGTACGGCAACCGCCACGGCCGTCGCCGCCGTCGGGCCGACCGGAGTACGGCTCAATCCGGGATCGCGGCGTTCACCACGACGGCCGCCAGGGTGCGTGCCGCGTTTTCGGCGCCGGGGTCGCGGTCCATCCAGGCGCTGATGCCGGCGCCGTCGTAGAGCAGGACCAGCTGCTGGGCGAGTGATTTGGCGTCGGTGGCGCCGGCCTGCCGGGCCAGGTCATGGAAGAGGTCGTGCAGCCACGCGCGGTAGTCCTGGGCGGCCTGGTCGACCACGCCTCCGGGCGGAGCGTCGGAGCTGGCGCTGACGAACGCGCAGCCACGGGGCAGCCGAGGTGGGCGAGATCGACGTACTGGTCAACAACGCCGGCGTGTCGTTCTGGGCACCGACCGAGGAGCTGAAGCCGGCCGACTACGACGCCATGTTCGACGGCAACGTCCGCGCACCCTTCTTCCTGGTGGCCGCCTTCGCTCCGGCGATGGCCGCGAGGGGATCCGGCAGCGTGATCAACATCGGCAGCATGGCCGGCAGCCTCGGCCTCGCCACCGGTGCGGCCTACGGCGCGACCAAGGCCGCGCTGGCTTCGCTGACCCAGAGCTGGACGGCCGAGTACAGCGCCCGCGGTGTCCGCTTCAACACCGTGGCCCCCGGACCGGTCTACACCCGGCCCGAAGCACGTGAACTCTTCGACGCGCTGGGCGCGACCACGGCGATGAAGCGCGCCGCCGAGCCCGCCGAGATCGCCGAGGTGGTCGCCTTCCTGGCCTCGCCGAAGGCCAGCTATGTCACCGGTGCCACAGTCCCCGTGGACGGCGGCCGGACCGCGATCTGAGCCATTCCGACCAGCAGGGTCGCGAAGTCCGGCAAGGTCCGGAAGACTCCGCTGATCCGGATCGAGCAGGACGGCGTCCACGCGGTGACGGCCTCCGCCGCCGGGTCGCCGACACACCCGGCCTGACCAGGTCGGCCGCGCCCGTCGGCGGCTGGGCCCTCGACTGGGCCCGTGGGCCCTGCGTTTGGGCCCAGGCCCATCCTTAGGCTGCTGCCACTTGGGGGAACGGGTGGTGACGTCGGCGAGGAGAACAGATGAAAGGCTCCGACAGGTCTCAGTTATGGCATGAGCACAACAAGGAGCCGAATCGTCGACGGCTCGGTGGGCTTGGAGACAGAGGGCAGAGCGGGGCCGAGTACGCCGCGATGGTCGGAGTGGTGTCCCTGGTCGTGGCCGCGATCGTCGGTCTGAGTGTGCCCGCGGATACGGCGACCGGG
>NZ_FMDK01000934.1 GCF_900091995.1 Streptomyces sp. MnatMP-M17 | reverse complement strand
CGGCCCGCCGCCTCGGCGAGCGGGCCCTCCGCCGGACAGGCGACGGCGACGCGGACGCCGGCGTCCACCTGGGCGCCGACCAGATCGAGGACCACACGGGCCACTCCGCCGTCGACCGGCTGAACGAGATGGAGTGCTGTGAAGCCGGTCCCGGAACGGTGCCGTTGTGCCTGCACGCGCAACTCTTTCCACTCGTCACTACAGAAAAGCGATCCCTGGAGCGGGCTGGAGTCGCCCGGCGTCAACTCCGTGCATCCGCCTCTACGAAAAACGCACCCAGCCAGACGGAGTCACGCTTACTGCTGAATCGAACGCTAAGCCGATCACCGCCAGAGACAAAAGCACCACGCAGGTCGAACACGTCCGCGTCATAGCCAAGAGTGTTCACATAAGAGGGTTGTCGTTCCTTCACTGACGCACCGAACTCCGTAATACTGGAATTCATCACATCATCTGATGGATTAGCTTTGTTGGAGAGCTTCACTCGCTTGCCGCGATCGGTTTGCGCGGTCAGTGAATCGCCGCGGATTCCACGGTCGCCGTCGTACGCGACGACTCCCAGCCGTCCGGCCGCTCGCGCCGGCACACGCAGCGAACCGACATCGATACGTAGCTGTGTCTGATTCGTACTGTCCGTGCGGTCCGTGCCGACCGTGCCGACCGATTCGAATCCGTCCCAGAGCGAGAGATGACGCAGCGGGGCATCGTCCTTCTCATAGGCGACGACCAGGCTCCAGCCGCCCCAGGCACCGACCCGGGAACGCCCCATGGCCACATTGATCTGTGCCACGGTGTACATCCCGGGACCGCTGGTCCTGACGAGAGGCGTCACATCCGCGGATGCCTGAAAGGCGTCCGCGCCATCGCCTGTACGGTGCCCGATCAGCGAGTCCGCGCGTACCCACTTGTACTGCCCGCCCGGTTCCGCGAGCAGCACCTGGCCGTTGTCCTCGGCCGGCTTCTGCTCTCCGACCAGCAGATTCCCGCCCCAGTACAGCCGCGCGTAACTGACCCGGGAGCCCGCGGGCAGCCGGAGCCTGGCCCGCGTGGAGTTGTAGGTGTTCGGGTCCTTGTCGACATCCGCGTAGAACATCTCGAAGCGCTGATTGGCCGCGGCGGCACCGGCGCGGGCGGATACACAGGCCTGAGGAGTTTTCGCCGTCACGGTCCGGCAGGAGACAGCCGAATTGGCTGCCCGCGCGATACCTCCGTGCTGCACCACGTGATAGCGCCGCCCGAAGGGAATACGGGATTCCTCCTCGGCCCCGGCCCCGGTCACCGGCACGGCGGAAAAAGCCACCGCCGACACCGCGAGAAAGAGCAGACCGCATACCCAGCCACGTCTCACAGCAAGAACCGCCGAATTCCGCATATGTGCTCTCCGTCTCGAAGACCGAAACAAGAAGGCACCTTTACAGAGGGCAGAGTGAAAATCACGTCAGACGCGCTGAAAGGTGCTGACCGTACAAGAACACTCCGGAGTACGGTCGCCGGGGTACGCCTCCGCTACCAGACGCGGGAGCACTCCTGGTGGAGCGTCACTCATTCGGGCGCGCAACCGATGGTCCAGTCAGACGTTGATGCATAAGTCGGGCAAACGCGCCCGGCGTTTATGCCATCTCATTACGTACCGAGGAGCGCTTCTCCATGTCGCGTATCGCCAAGGCTGTTGTTCTCTCCACCGCGGCCGCCGCCGCTGTCGCCGGCACCTCCGGCGTCGCCTTCGCCGACGCCGACGCGCAGGCTGCGGCTGTCGGCTCCCCGGGCGTTCTGTCCGGCAACATCGTCCAGATTCCGATCCACGTGCCCCTGAACCTCTGCGGCAACACCCTCGACATCATTGGTCTGCTCAACCCGACCTTCGGGAACGTCTGCCTCAACAAGTGACCGGATTCGCCGTCGCCTGAGACGTCACACGCGAGAGCCGCTCGTCCCTTCGGGGACGGAGCGGCTCTTCTGTTTTGCCTCCGAGGACCTTCGCCGAGGATCTCCGCCCTCAACGACGCGGAGGCACATTCGATACGAGGAACGGTCGGGTCCCCTTCATTCGAGTGGCCCGTCCAGAATTCGCACCTGACAGAGTTTCCGCCGCGCCGAGGAATCGTTACTCATGACGAGGCCACCTCGGGAAAACTCCCAAGTGGCCTGTGCGAAACGAGAGTTGTTCCGTCATCCGACACCGCTGAGAGAAGGATTCCCGATATGAAGCCCATGAAGATCGCCGCGGTCGTCGCCTGTTCCGTCATGGCCCTGGGTGCCGCCGCCCCGGCCTTCGCCGCCGATGCCCCACTCACTCCGTCCAGCCTGAACGGCGCTCTGGATGCGGTTGCCAGCAATGGACTGCGTGACGGATCGCCGCTCAAGACCAACGCGCTGGACACGGAGAACGAGGGCTCGGTCATCAACGCGGTGAAGAAGACCACGGACGGGCTGAACAAGAAGGGCACGGGGAAGGGGAAGGGCGCCGGCAAGGGCAAGGGAGCGAGCAAGGGCAAGGGAGCCGCCAAGTCGACGGACAAGGGCGCGGTCGCGGGCGCGGGCAAGCTGCTCGGCGGGCTCTCGCTCGGCAAGTGACTCCGCAGGGCCGTCCGTTGGGTCTTCCGAGCCCTCCGGTGAGCCCTCCGTAGCGCCTTTCTGCCGGATGCTGCCGGGCCCGCGAGGGCCCGGACTTCCGCTCAACCTGCCTACGTGCTCAGCTTGTCCAGAAGTCCCACCAGCGCGTCAGGATGAGCATCCCGATGACGCCGATCCACAGCACGGGCGGCGCCCAGTGGAACTCGCTCAGCGCACCGCGCAGACGAGCGGGAACGGGCAGGATCCGGTGCTCGACGTTGTGCACGGTGACATAGCAGAACATCACGATGGTGGCGATCCAGGCCAGAGAGCACCACAGGCAGAGCGAGTTGATGCTGTACAGGGACTGGTACTGAAGCCAGGTGCAGAACCCGACACCGAAGAGCGTGCCCGCGTTCAGCCCGAGCCAGAACCAGCGCCGGTAACGCGCTCCGGCCAGCAGTCCCACGCCGATACCGAACACCACGGCGTAGGTCACCAGCCCGAGCATCGGATTCGGGAAGCCGAAGACCGACGCCTG
>NZ_FMDK01000372.1 GCF_900091995.1 Streptomyces sp. MnatMP-M17 | reverse complement strand
ATCTCGCCTCGCGAGGCGCTCGCCATGGATCCGCAGCAGCGGCTGCTCCTGGAGGTGGGCTGGGAGGCGTTCGAGCGGACCGGCACCGATCCGGCCGCGCTGCGCGGCAGCAGGACCGGTGTCTTCATCGGCACCAACGGCCAGGACTACGCCCATCTCATCCTCCGTGCGAACGAGGACGTGGAGGGCCACGCGGGTACGGGCCTGGCGGCCAGTGTCATCTCCGGCAGGCTCTCCTACGCCTTCGGCTTCGAGGGCCCGGCGGTCACCGTCGACACCGCCTGCTCCTCCTCGCTGGTCGCCCTGCACTGGGCGGCCCAGGCGCTCAGGAGCGGTGAGTGCTCCATGGCGCTGGTCGGCGGAGTCACCGTGATGTCGACCGCCACGAGCTTCGCCGGATTCACCCGGCAGGGCGGTCTCGCCCCTGACGGCCACTGCAAGGCGTTCTCCGACGCGGCGGACGGCACCGGCTGGTCGGAGGGCGTCGGCGTACTCGTGGTCGAGCGGCTCTCGGACGCGCGGCGCGAGGGACATGAGGTCCTGGCGGTCCTGCGCGGTTCCGCGATCAACCAGGACGGCGCGTCGAACGGACTGACCGCTCCGAACGGTCCCTCCCAGCAGCGGGTGATCCGCCAGGCCCTCGCCGCCGGCGGGCTGACACCCGCCGATGTGGACGCCGTGGAGGCGCACGGAACGGGCACCACGCTGGGCGACCCGATCGAGGCGCAGGCGCTGCTGGCCACGTACGGGCGTGACCGCGATCCGGAGCGTCCGCTGCTGCTCGGGTCGGTGAAGTCCAACCTCGGCCATACCCAGGCGGCGGCCGGTGTGGCGGGTGTGATGAAGATGGTGCTGGCGCTCCGCAACGGTGTGCTGCCGCGGACGCTCCATGTCACGGAGCCCTCGACCCGGGTGAACTGGTCCTCCGGCGCGGTGGAGTTGCTGACCGAGCGGAGGGAGTGGCCTCGGACCGATCGCGTACGGCGGGCCGGTGTCTCGTCCTTCGGCATCAGCGGGACCAACGCGCATGTGGTGCTGGAACAGGCCCCGGAGGCTGTTACGGACGCTCTGCCCACGCTTCCAGGCGCGGCCCCGGACGTGGTCCCGAACGCGGTGCCATGGCCGGTCTCGGCCAGGAGCGAGGCCGCACTGCGCGAACAAGTGGAGCGGCTGCGGGAGTTCGCGGCCGACCACGCCGAACTCACCTCGGCCGACATCGGGTTCTCCCTGTCCACGGGCCGTTCGGTGTTCGAGCACCGGGCGGTACTGATGGCGACGGACCAGGGCATCTCCGAGGTCGCCCGCGCGACGGCGGCCGAGCGGCCCACGGCGGTGCTCTTCTCCGGCCAGGGCTCCCAACGGCTCGGTATGGGACGTGAGTTGTACGAGCGGTTCCCGGTCTTCGCGGACGCGCTGGATGCCGTACTGGCCCATCTCGACGCCGAGTCCGCCGGCCGGTCCCGTCCGCTGCGCGAGGTGATCTGGGGCGACGACGCCGAGGCGCTGAACCGTACCGCCGTCACTCAGCCGGCCCTGTTCGCGATCGAGGTGGCGCTCTTCCGGCTGGTCCAGTCCTGGGGCGTCGTACCGGACTTCGTGGCGGGCCACTCGATCGGTGAGATCGCCGCCGCCCATGTGGCCGGAGTGCTCGGGCTCTTTGACGCCTGCCGTCTGGTGGCGGCCAGGGCCCGGCTGATGGACGCGCTGCCTGTGGGCGGAGCCATGGTCGCGGTACAGGCGAGCGAGGACGAGATCGCCGCGCTGCTCTCCGGGGGAGTGTCGATCGCCGCGGTCAACGGGCCACGGTCCGTGGTGCTCTCGGGCGACGAGGACCGAGTCCTGCGGACGGCGGAACGTCTGGCCGCCGAGGGACGCAGAACAGCACGGCTCCCGGTGAGCCATGCCTTCCACTCGCCGCTCATGGATCCGATGCTGGACGAATTCCGCGCGGTCGCACAGGAGTTGACCTTCGCCGAGCCTTCGGTGCCGGTGGTGTCGAATGTGACCGGCGCGCTCGCCACCTCGGACGAACTGCGCTCGCCCGAGTACTGGGTACGGCATGTCCGTGAGACCGTCCGCTTCGCCGACGGCGTACGGACCTTGGCCGAGCAGGGCGTGGGTACGTTCCTTGAACTGGGCCCGGACGGAGTGCTCTCCGCCCTGGCCCGCGAGTCCGTACCGGACAGCGCGGTCGTGGTTCCCGTGCTGCGCAAGGACCGGTCCGAGGAGCTGACCGCGGTCACCGCGCTCGCCCAGCTGCATACGCACGGCGCTCCGGCCGACTGGTCCGGGATCTTCGCGGGGACGGGCGCGCGCCGGGTGGAGCTGCCGACGTACGCGTTCCAGCGCGAGCGCTACTGGCCGTCGGCGCCGGTGGCCTCGGGCGATGCCTCCGGGCTGGGCCTGGTGGCCGCGGAGCATCCGCTGCTGGGCGCGGCCACGACCGTGGCCGGCTCCGACGAGGTGGTGCTGACCGGACGGCTGTCCGCCCGGACCCATCCCTGGCTGATGGACCGTCAGGTCGCCGGAGGCGCCACGGTTCCGTTGGCGGCCTTCGCCGAACTGGCCGTACGGGCCGGTGACGAGGTCGGCTGCGACACGGTCGGGACACTGACCGTCGCCGCCGGGCTCGTCGTGCCGGAGGAGGGCGCGGTACGGGTACAGGTACGAGTGGCCGCGGCCGACGGGACGGGCCGCCGCTCGCTGACCGTGCACGCGCGAGCCGAAGCC
>NZ_FMDK01001149.1 GCF_900091995.1 Streptomyces sp. MnatMP-M17 | reverse complement strand
GGGGGGGGGGGGGGGGGGGGGGGGGGGGGGGAGCCGCAGCAGACCGATGTTGAACTCCCGCCAGGCGATGGAGAGTTCGGTGCGGGAGCGGTGGTCGATCAGCTGCTGGGTGTGCTGGGGCAGCAGCGGCAGGGTGTTGAGTACGAGGGTGCCGCCGCCGTGTTCGTCGTAGCGGGCGGCGAGCCTGTCGAGGAGGTCGAGTTTGCCGGCGGCGGTCCTGGCGACGTCCTCCGTCCTCCAGGGCAGCGGCAGTTCGTCGAAGATGATGTGGGCGTCGAGCAGGCAGAGGGCGAGTTCGGTGCCCGGGGCGTACAGGTGGCTGCCGGTGTCCTGGAGGTCGCGCCGCCACGCGTCGTGGTCGCCCGCGCTCCTGCGCAACGGGATGCCGTGGCGGGCGAGTTCCGCGGTGAGCGGTGCGGTCAGCCCGTCGACGGTGCCGTGTCCCGTGACGGCGACGGTGGCGGGTACGACACCGGGATGGCGCTCCACGATGTCCTCGGGAGCGACCTTGGCGAGCAGTCGGCCCGCGCGCGACAACTGGGCGAGCCCGTCGTCCGGCTCGGCGAGTTCGGCGAGCAGTCCGGGCACCGCCGGGTACTCGGCGGCGAGCCGGTGCTCGCCGTACAGCGCGCGCAGCCGGTCGAGGGGGCCGGCCGGGCCGGTGCGCTCCGGATCGGACGTCGTCACTGCTGTGCTCACGGTCGGTTCGCCTCTCTGCGGGGGCGGGCAGGCGCTTGGGAGCTTGTGCCCGCGTCCTAAAGACGGGCTTGCGCCCGGGTACGGGCGTGGATACGCGTCCCCGCGCGGTCGTCCGCGCGATGCGCCCGCAAGAGCTGCTTTAGGCGCGCTGCGGACCATCGGTGGAGGATGCCCCCTTCTGAAAGGCAGCACTGACGATGACAACTGAGCTGACCGCGGAAGTGTGTGTGGTCGGTGGCGGCCCCGCAGGGCTGACGCTGGCCGTGGAACTCGCCAAGCGTTCGGTCTCCGTCGTGATCCTGGAGCAGAGCGGTCATTTCGACCGGTCGTTCCGGGGCGAGTCGGTATCCCCCGACTCGGTGTGGCTGCTCGACCGGCTGGGCGTCCTCGGCCGACTGGACGGCGCCTACCAGCAGATGCACAGAATGGAGATCATCGACTCCGGCAGCACGGTGCTGCGCGCCGACTTCCGCCGCTTCCCGTTCCCCCACCCCTATCCGGTGGAGATGCCCCAGCCCGCGCTGCTCTCGGCCCTGGCCGGGCTCGGTGAGGAGCAACACCCGGAGCACTTCTCCCTGGTGCGCCGGGCGACGGCCACCCGGCTGCTGCGCGCGGACGGCGGGAGCGGTCCGGTCACGGGCGTGTCGGCGCGTACCCCGGAGGGCGAACTGACGGTCCGTGCGGCGCTCACGGTGGCGGCGGACGGCCGGTTCAGCAAGGTCCGCGAGATGTCGGGCCTGTCGTACACGAAGCTGCCGCTGGACCGTGACGTGGTGTGGCTGAAGCTGCCGTTCCCGAAGGAGTGGGACGACCGTACGTATCGCATCCGGATCCGCGGCGACCAGCACGGGCTCTTCATCCCGACCCACCCGGACAGCGTGCGCGTCGGTTTCAACATCCCCAAGGGCGGCCTGAAGGAACTGCGCGCCGAGGGCCTGCCCGCGCTGTACGAGCGACTGGACCGGCTCGCCCCCGAGCTGGCCGATTCGGTGCGTGGCGAGATCCGTTCCTGGTCCGACACCTCGATGCTGGACATCTTCACCACGCTGGTCCCGCGCTGGTCCATGCCGGGTCTGATGCTGATCGGCGACGCGGCGCACACGCTGACACCGATCCTCGGGCAGGGCGTCAATCACGCGATCATCGACGCGGTGACGCTGGCCCCGCTGGTGCGCGAGGCGTTCGACGCGGGCGGTGACGAGGCGGCGCTGCTGCACGCGGGGACGGAGTTCCAGCGGGCCCGGGAGCAGTCGGTGGCCACATCGCGCGGTCTCCAGCTGCGGCAGGAGCGGCTGTTCGCCCTGCACGGCCCCGGCGCTGTGGTCCGCCGCTCGCTGTACCGGGTGGTCGATCGCAGCCAGAAGCTCAAGGAACGGGTGCTGGGAGGCGCGTACTTCCAGCTCCAGAAGCCCGGCCCGCACGTCGTGGAAGCGCAGTCCCCCGCCGCCCGCATATGACCGGAGCGTCCGGCGACCGGTGTGTCCGGCGACGGGCGCGGGCCGGCGGACGGCACTGGGCCCCGGCCCGTACGGG
>NZ_FMDK01001161.1 GCF_900091995.1 Streptomyces sp. MnatMP-M17 | reverse complement strand
ATCCAGGTCGGGTCGGTGGCGGTCGGTGGGGATGCGCCGGTGTCGGTGCAGTCGATGACGACGACGCGTACGTCGGATGTGGGTGCGACGTTGCAGCAGATTGCTGAGCTGACGGCGTCGGGGTGCCAGATCGTACGGGTTGCCTGTCCCACGCAGGATGACGCGGACGCGTTGGCGGTGATCGCGCGGAAGTCGCAGATTCCGGTGATCGCGGATATTCATTTCCAGCCGAAGTATGTGTTCGCGGCGATTGACGCGGGGTGTGCGGCGGTGCGGGTGAATCCGGGGAACATCAAGCAGTTCGACGACAAGGTGCGGGAGATCGCGAAGGCGGCGGGGGATGCGGGGACGCCGATTCGTATTGGTGTGAACGCGGGTTCGCTGGATGCGCGGTTGCTGCGGAAGTACGGGAAGGCGACGCCGGAGGCTCTGGTGGAGTCGGCGCTGTGGGAGGCGTCGCTGTTCGAGGAGCACGGTTTCCGGGACATCAAGATCTCGGTGAAGCACAACGATCCGGTGGTGATGGTCAACGCCTACCGTCAGCTCGCCGCGCAGTGCGACTATCCGCTGCATCTGGGTGTCACGGAGGCGGGTCCGGCGTTCCAGGGGACGATCAAGTCGGCGGTGGCGTTCGGGGCGTTGCTGAGCGAGGGGATCGGGGACACGATCCGGGTCTCGCTGTCTGCTCCGCCGGCGGAGGAGGTCAAGGTCGGCCTCCAGATCCTGGAGGCGCTGAATCTGAAGCAGCGCCGGCTGGAGATTGTGTCGTGTCCGTCGTGCGGTCGTGCGCAGGTGGATGTGTACAGGCTGGCGGACGAGGTGACGGCGGGTCTGGAGGGCATGGAGGTTCCGCTGCGCGTCGCGGTGATGGGCTGTGTGGTGAACGGTCCTGGTGAGGCGCGTGAGGCGGATCTGGGTGTGGCGTCGGGCAATGGCAAGGGCCAGATCTTTGTGAAGGGCGAGGTCATCAAGACCGTGCCGGAGTCGAAGATCGTGGAGACGCTGATCGAAGAGGCGATGAAGATCGCCGAGCAGATGGAG
>NZ_FMDK01000202.1 GCF_900091995.1 Streptomyces sp. MnatMP-M17 | reverse complement strand
GCGGCCGGCACCCCACCGGTCCACGAGCGATCCGGCGAACGAGAAGGACACCAGGCGCGGTATCCACTGCACAACGAACGCGACGCCCGTCAGCGTGGTCGAGTTCGTGGTGAGGAGGACCAGAAGCGGGATCGCGTACGAGACCGTCATACTCGCCAGGCCGTCAGCGGCACGGATGAGATAAATTGGTGCTGCATGTCGTCCGGGGTGCTCTCTCCGGCCCACTCTGCGATGGTCCAGTAGTTTTTGCGCGGCAGGTCCGACAGCAGCCCGAGCACCAACCGCCCGACTCGACGTCGGGGTTCGACCCGTGCGAACCGGCCCGCGATCTGGGCCATCAGGCCCTCGAACGCCTCCTGCCAGCGGGCAGGGTCTAGGCTGTGACCTGCGGCCACCGCATGATCATCAACGGTGGCCGCACCCGTCTCCATAGCGTGTCAGGGTCGCGCAGCGTCTGTCTGCCGTCATGTGTCTGGAGGACTTGTGCGACGTGGCGAAGTCTGGTGGGTCCAGTTCGACGAGCGGAGGTTGGTCGTACTGCTGTCGGGAGACGGCCCGTCCGGGATCCGGGTGATGCAGGTCGTCGCTCCGGCGGGCGTCGACATCAGCGGTGTGGGCATCGAAGTGACGGTCGGCGCCGGTGAAGGACTGCCGTTCGACGGCGTGCTGCGGCTCGCGTTCCCGCGTCCGGGCTTCACCCCGTGCACGTGGCTGACCACTGTGTCCCGGGACGACCTGATAGAGCGGGCGGCCGTCCTGTCCTCCGTGAAGCTCAGCGAGATTGACGACGCCCTCCGACTCGCTGAACAAGCGCAGGAGCCTGCCCCGGCCACGACCGCGAAGCTCAGTGAGATAAGGGATGCCCTCCGTCGCGGTGAACTCGGGTAGACGGAGAAGGAGCCGACGCCCGCGACGGCGTGAGCGATCTCGGGCGAGATGATCGACGCTGGCCACCTGCTGCCTCGGCGCCCCTCACCACCGAGATCACGATCTACGGCTGGAGTACTTGGGTGCGAAAACGAGGTTGAGCCCCTCGCACAGGTCGCGGTTGCGTAGCAAGCGTTGCGAAGCAGCGGGCACCGACAGCAGATTGCGGGCTGGTCGGCGAGCGGCCGCACGGGTTCTACGACGGTCCCGGAACGACTCACTCGTCACTCTGGGTATCCCCATGCCAACTGCTCGCTTTATCAAGGGAGTTCGGCGAGTGCTGCCCAGTTTCGAGACGACGGTTGCCATCGTCAGCATCGCGGTCCCCACGGCAGCCTTCTTCTGGGAGTTCGCCGTCGTCGGACGCAAGCGGCTCGGCTACCGCGTGCAAATGGACGCGCTGGCTGCTGATGTGACCGACTCGCCGTACGCCGAGGTCCTGCGGAATATGCAGCACAACGGCGACAGGCTGGTCGACCCGTCGTTCGTGTTGCTGCGTGTTGAGAATGCGGGCTGGGCCGAGATCCGCCCGGAGGACTACATGACACCCGCCGACGACCCCAGTGGCGTACGAGTCACGTTCCGGGGCCGCCGGGTCGTGGGCGCCGTGGTGACCTTTGTGAGCCAGGACGAGCTACAGGACTTCTTCACTGAGCAGGCCGGTTTCGGCATCGGGGACCATAACGGCGCCGGCGTCATCAAGCTGCCGAAGGCGATGCTCAACTCCCGCCGCCCTGGGCCTTGTGGGTCGGGTGGTCGGTGCTGTCGAGGGCGAAGTGGCAATGGGCGGTGAACTGGGCCTCGATCCTGTTCAGCCAGGAGCTGTTGGCCGGGGTGCAGACGATCCCGGCGTATCGGCAGCCGCCCACGTCCAGCGGACGGCAAAAGACAAAGGCAAGGAGAGCTCTCTCCTTGCCACTCTCAACGTATAGCGCACCGGGGGGCTTGCGGCAAGACCCGGGTGGTGGCGCAAAATCGTCGGCCGAGGCCACAACCTGCGGAAATGGGGGCACGACGTGCGTGTGTTGTCGACGCATGGGGGACGCGGTGACGTCGAACCAGTGGTGGGACCGGCAGTGCGGGCGCGGGCGCTCGGGGCGGTGGTGCGGGGGTGCGCGCCGCCCGACTGGGCTGAGCGGTCGGCCGACTCGTCAGAGGGAGGGCAGCCGGAGACGAGGACGTGCCTGACAAGAGGTTCGACTGAGTTGGAGGCGCCGGTGATTCGATCGGCCGGCGCAGTGCAACGGGACACGGCTGCCTCGGAGGCATAGCGGTGATCGAGCAGTACGTGTGGGATCTTCAAGAGGTTGACGAGACGCAGGTCGCGGTGGTCGGCGGCAAGGGCGCGCACCTGGGCGGGCTGTCGCGGATCGAAGGCATCCGCGTGCCGGCCGGCTTCTGCGTGACGACGGACGCCTTCCGGCGGATCATGGCGGAAGCGCCGTCGATCGACGATCGGCTGTCGCGCCTGAACCCGGACGACCGGGAGGCGATCCGCACGCTCAGCGCGCGGATCCGCAGGACCATCGAAGGGATCGCCATCCCGGGCGATCTCGCGGCGGCGATCACCCGCGCGCTCGCCCAACTTGGCGAGCAGGCCGCCTACGCCGTCCGATCCAGCGCGACGGCAGAGGACCTGCCGACGGCCTCCTTCGCCGGCCAGCAGGAGACATATCTGAACGTCGTGGGGCCGGCGGCGATCCTGCAGCACGTCAGCCGCTGCTGGGCCTCGCTGTTCACCGAGCGGGCCGTGACCTACCGGCAGCGGAACGGCATCGACCACCGTACGGTCCACATGGCCGTGGTCGTGCAGCAGATGGTCTTCCCGCATGCGGCCGGCATCCTGTTCACGGCCGACCCCGTCACAGGCAACCGGAAGGTCGCCACCGTGGACGCCGGCTTCGGCCTCGGCGAGGCCCTGGTCTCCGGCCTGGTGAACCCGGACGTCTTCAAGGTGCGGCACGGCGAAGTCGTCGCAAAGACGATCGCCGTCAAACAGCGTGCCGTTCACGCCCTACCGGTCGGCGGTACGCAGGAAGTGGCGATCGACTCGCGGCGGCAGGAGCAGCCGGCGCTGACGGATGCGCAGGTCGTGCGGCTCGTGCAGCTCGGGCGGCGGATCGAAGCGCACTTCGGGAGCCCGCAGGACATCGAATGGTGCCTGGACGACGATGGCTTCCAGATCGTTCAGAGCCGGCCGATCACGACACTGTTCCCCATCCCCGAGACCGGCGACCAGGAGAATCACGTCTACGTCTCCGTTGGTCATGGGCAGATGATGACCGACCCCATGAAGCCCCTGGGGCTCTCCGTGTGGCAGCTGACGGCCATGGCGCCGATGCACGAGGCCGGCGGGAGGCTGTTCGTCGACGTCACCCGGCGCCTGGCCTCGCCCGCGAGCCGCGCCGGCCTCCTGGACGTCATGGGGAGAGGCGATCCGCTGATCAGGGACGCGCTGGAGACCGTCCTCGACCGCGACGATTTCGTCCCGTCGCTCCCGGACGCGGGTCCCGGCGGGCCGCGGGCCGGCGCGTCCGTCCCGATCGAGACCGATCCGGCCATCGTCACCGAGCTGATCGAGCGCAGCCAGACGTCCATCGCCGCCCTGGAACGCGACATCCGGACGAAGACCGGACCGGTGCTGTTCGACTTCCTGCTGGAGGCCTTCGAGGAGCACAAGCGAGTCCTCGGTGATCCGCTGAGCTTTCAGGTGATCATGGCGGGGATGGAGGCCACGTGGTGGCTCAACGACAAGCTGCGGGAGTGGCTGGGCGAGAAGAACGCGGCCGACACGCTCACGCTGTCCGCCCCCGACAGCATCACGTCGGAGATGGGACTGGCGCTGCTCGACGTCGCGGACGTGATCCGCCCGCAGCCGGAGGTGGTGGCGTTCCTGCAGGGCGTCGGGTACGTCGAGGACGCGGCCTTCCTGGACGAGCTGGCGAAGCTCGCGGGCGGGACCGAAGCGCGCGACGCCATCGAGGCCTATCTCGACCGGTACGGCATGCGCTGCGTTGGCGAGATCGACATCACGAGGCCGCGTTGGCGCGAGCGCCCCACCACGCTTGTGCCCGTGATCCTCGACAATGTCAGGAACTTCGAGCCGGGCGCCGCCGAGCGGCGCTTCGAGGAAGGCCGGCAGAAGGCGCAGAAGAAGGAACAGGACGTGCTGTCACGCTTGCGGGCCCTGCCGGACGGGGACCGGAAAGCCGACGAGGCCAAGCGAATGATCGACCGGGTCCGAACCTTCATCGGGTACCGGGAGTACCCGAAGTACGGCATCGTCAGCCGCTACTCCGTCTATAAGCAGGCTTTGCTGGAGGAGGGCGAGCGCCTCGTGCAGGCCAACGTGCTTCCTGAGAAGGAGGACATCTTCTACCTCACGTTCCAGGAACTCCACCATGTCGTGCGCTCGAACCAGGTGGATGACCAGCTCATCCAGCAACGCAAGGACGCGTTCCGGTCGTACCACGCGCTCATACCGCCCCGGGTCCTCACATCGGATGGCGAGGCTGTCACCGGGGCGTACCGGCGCGACGACGTGCCGGCCGGTGCCCTGATCGGCCTCCCGGTTTCCGCCGGGACCATCGAGGGGAGGGCCCGCGTCATCCTTGACATGGCGGAGGCCGAGCTTGAGGCGGGCGACATCCTGGTCACGACCCACACGGACCCCAGCTGGTCGCCGCTGTTCGTCGGAATCGCGGGCCTGGTGACGGAGGTGGGCGGCCTGATGACCCATGGCGCGGTGATCGCCCGGGAGTACGGCCTGCCGGCCGTCGTGGGCGTGGAGCAGGCCACCCGGCTGATCCGGGACGGGCAGCGGATCCGCGTGCACGGAACCGACGGGTACGTCGAGATCCTGCCGTGACCGACCACACCGAAGATCATCCCATGGCCCTTCTTGGGCTCACTTCGGCGATGTCCCTGACCCGGGTAGTCCCAGCGGATCGTTTGCGAGGGGTGACCGCCCTGGTAGATGTCTTCCTCGTGCTGACCGTGCTGCTCGGCGGCTGGTTCACCGGGCAGTGGATCTATGGCCCTCTCGAACTCGACCGGCTGCACCCCGGTTATTTCCTGCAGACCGTGGCGGGCGGACTGGTCGCCTAGGCCACCGCCGCCGAGGTCGGCCAGCGGCGGCCGGCCGAGGCGATGCTCGGCGCCAATTCAGGCCGACTTGTGCTGTTCGCGGGTCGCCGGTCGCGGGTCCGCCCGTCCCTGGGGCCCTGAAAACACGGGGAAGGGTCCGCTGACCTGGGGGCGTCATGTGGGACCGGGCACCGTTGAGGTGCCCGGTCCGTTGTCATTGCCGACGGGGTGTCAGCCGGTGCGCCCTGGCCCACCCCGGCAGGTAGCGCACAGGCCGCCCTTGGTCAGGAGACCTTCGGGGTCGCGCGTACACCGAGGTGTACGTACGGTTCCCCGGTCGGCAATGAGTAGAAGGTCACCGAGGTCCAGGCCTCGGATCCCGGCGCTCGGAACGCGAACAGCGTGTCGGAGACCGGCACCAGGTCGTACTCCTGCGTCTGTTCCGGTATCAGGTCGGCGAGCGAACCGGTAATGGTCTGGCGCAGGCGCAGCCCGTGTTCGCCGCGGAGCACCTCCAGACGTGTCGAGGCCCGCTCGTACACGCCGAGATGCCGTGCCGCGTCGACGGCGGGCGGTTCGGCGGCCGGCTCCAGCGGGTGCGGTACCGCGACGCCGGCGAGCTCGGCGAAGATCTCCCGGTACAGCTCGTCGTACAGGTCTCGCGGGCTTCCGCCGTTGGTGAGCAGCGTCACCGCGAGCCCCTGCTCGGGGAGCAGCCGCAGGAACGACGTCTGTCCGATCGTGCCGCCGTCGTGGCCGATGACCTGGTGGCCGTCCCAGTCGAACCGGATCCAGCCGAGGCCCCACGAGTCGCCGATGCTGTGCTTGTCGGGCAGGTCGGCGTGCTTCGCGGCCATCGCGTCCGCCGACGCGCGCGAGAGCACCCGGTCGCCGTTCGGGGCGAGGCCGCCGGTCAGATGCAGCCGGGCGAACGCCAGGACGTCCTCGGTCGCCGCGGTGACCAGCCCGGCCGGGCCCGCGATACGCGGGAGCATCCAGACGGGCGCGGGCCGCGGGTCGTCGTCGCCCGCCGCGACATGGCCGACAGCGGCGCGGAACAGCAGCGCCTCCTCAGGAAGCGTGACCGTGTGGTGCAGGCCGAGCGGGACGAACAGCCGCTCACGCATGGCGGCGTCCCAGCTCTTGCCGGTCAGTTTCTCGATCACCCGGCCGGCCAGGGTGAATCCGGAGTTGCAGTAGGAGAACGTCGCGCCCAGCGGGTGGTTCTGCTCGACATCCTTAAGGAGGTCGACATAGAGCTCCAGGCAGTCGTCGCCGCGGCCGGTGTCGGTGAACACGTCGCCGTCGATGCCGCTGGTGTGGGTCAGCAGATGCCGCATGGTCACCCGCTCGGCCACGTCAGGATCGGCGAGCCGTAGCTCGGGCAGGACGTCCGCGATCGGCGCGTCGAGGTCGAGCAGGCCCTCGTCGACCAGTTGCATCACGACGGTCGTCGTCCAGACCTTGGTGATCGAGCCGATCTGGAAGAGCGAGTCGTCGGTGACCTCCACACCGGTGTTCTTGTTCAGGACGCCGTAGCTCGCCCGTACCAGCTCGTCGGTGCCGCCGCCGGCGCCCAGCCGCAGGATGCCCAGTGCCGCGCCGGGAACGCGGTGGCGCCGCGCCAGTTCGTCCAGCCGGCGCTGCCAGTGTGCGGCGTCGATGGGCACCCGCGGCGCGCTCCCGCGCGGACCCGCGTACTGCTCCACCCAGTCGGCGACACGGCGGTTGAAGTCCACGCGGTGCGAAGGCGGCCCGTTGAGGACGAACAGGTGCGAACTCCCGGGGTAGAGCACCAGCCGGCTCGGTACGCCCCGCGCGCGCAGCGCGGTGAACCACTGCTCGGCCTGCCCGACGGGACAGCGCACGTCGTCGGCGCCGTGCACGATCAGTGTGGGCGTCCGCACCTGGTCGACCCGCGCGAGCGGTGACTGCGTCGCGTAGTCCTCCGCCGCCGCCCACGGTGTGCCGCCCAGTTCGCCGACAGCGAGGTAGTACCCGCTGTCGGACGTGCCCGCCATACTCGTCAGATCGCCGGCCACACCGCCCGCGACGGCCGCGGCGAAGCGGTTGTCGCGGCTGGTCAGATAACAGGTCATGAATCCGCCGTAGCTGTAGCCGGTGACGGCCAGCCGCTCGGCGTCGGCGACGCCCTCGGCGACGAGCTGGTCCAGTGGCTCCAGGAAGTCGAGGGCGTCGGCCACGCCCCACGCGCCGACCGCCGCGGTGAAGAACTCCTCGCCGTAGCCGTCGCTGCCGCGCGGGTTGAGCAGCAGCACCGCCCAGCCGCGTGCGGCCAGCGCCTGGTGGTAGAGGTGGACGGAGTCGGCCGTACCGTTCCAGGCGTTGTGCGGTCCGCCGTGGATGTCCAGCAGCAGCGGCAGCGGCCCGCCGCGCGCGGGATCGCGCACCAGCCAGCCGTGCACGACCGTGCCGTCGGAGATGGTGAACTCGCGCTCCTCGCGTACGAACAGCTCGACGTCGGCGGCGCTCGCGCCATGCCGCGTCAGCACGGCGACCGTCCCCTCGGCCGTCTCCTCGGCCGCGATCGTCGAGGACGGTACGGTCACGGTCGCGATCTCGCCGTACGACGTCGGCGTGGCGAGTACGACCGCCACCGTGCCTCCCGCGACGGACAGATCCGCGACGGTGTTTCCGGCGCCGCCGGCCACGAGCCACGGGGCGCCGCCGGCGAGGTCGACCGCGTACAGATGGGTGCAGCCCTGGTCGCGTACGCAGAACAGCACGCGGCCGGCCCCGTCCGCCCCGACGAGCTGCGCCGGCAGCCCGCCGGGATAGCCAGGGCCGCCCGGCATCACGTTGCGATCGAGGGCCGCCGTCAGGTCGACGGTGCCGCTCCCATCCAACGGCACCCGCAGCAGGCCGAGATGCCCGACCTCGGTGTCCTGGCGGCCGACGACGAGCAGCGCCGCGCCGTCGGCGGTCCAGCCGACCGTACCGACGATGCCCTCGCCCGAGCCGGTCAGGCGCGGCTTCGGTGAGCGCTCGGCCAGGTCGACGACGTACGCGCCCGACCGGAAGGTGAGGTCGGAGTCGGCTTCCGGCGCGCCCGGGAAGGCCAGCAGGCCGCCGTCGGGCGACCACGCGGGCCGGCCCGCGTGCCAGTCCCCGGAGGTGACCTGACGGATCTCCCCGGTGCCGATGTCAAGGACGTGCGCGTGGGTGCGTACGGTACGCAGCAGTCCGGCGCCGTCGGCCTTGAAGTCCAGCCGGTCGGCCACCACCGGCGCCTTTCCGCGACGCGTACGGACGTCGTCGTCCTCGCCGTCCGCCGCGTGGAGATCGACCGGCGCCGTGAACGCGATCCGCTCGCCGTCCGGGCTCCAGACCGGCGTGCCCGCGCCCAGCGGGAGCGTGGTGAGCTGCTCGGCCTCACCGCCCGCTGCGGGCAGGACCCAGAGCTGCGGAGCCGAGTCCCGCGCCCGCAGGAACGCGATCCGGCCGCCGTCCGGCGACCACGCCGGATCGGTGTCGGCCGTGCCACGGGTCAGCTGCCGTGCCTCGCCGCCCGTGGCGGCGATCTCCCAGAGCGCGAGCGCGTCCTTGTCGGCCTCGCGGTCCACGGTCCGCAGGACGTACACGATCCGGCTGCCGTCCGGTGAGACCGCGGGCTTCTCCGGAAGCGTGAAGTCGTACAGGTCGTCGATGCCCTGACGTCGGGTCTGCCGGGTCATAGCGGACTGCCTCCTTTGGATAGGGCGGATATGCCGAGATGTTCGCTGCCGCTTCCGGCGAAGTGGCAGGCCGCTCGATGGCGACGGCGGATCGTGCCGTCCGCCGGATCGGTGGTGGCGCAGACGGTCCGCTCCGGGTCGGCGAGCGGGCCGATCGGGCAGCGGGTGCGGTAGCGGCAGCCCGAGGGCGGGTGATGCGGATCGGGCGGTTCGATGTCGGCGAGACCGCTGTCGTCGCCCGCTGTGCCGGACGCGATGCCGCCCGCGATGCCGGACAGGCCGGTGTGCGCGGAGGGCGCGGCGGCGAGCAGGTCCTGTGTGTAAGGGTGCTGCGGGTCGGTGAGGACCTGCTCGGCGGGACCCGCCTCGACGATGCGGCCGAGGTACATGACGGCGACCACATCGCTGATGTAGCGGATCACGGCGAGATTGTGCGAGATGAACAGCATCGACAGGTCCAGCCGCCGCTGTACGGAACGGACCAGGTTCAGTACGGCGCCCTGCACCGAGACGTCCAGCGCGGACGTGATCTCGTCGGCGATGAGCACGTCCGGCTGCCCTGCCAGCGCACGGGCCAGGGCCACGCGCTGACGCTGGCCGCCGGAGAGGTGTCCGGGCAGCACGCCGGTACGGTTGGGATCCAGGTTGACCAGCTCCAGCAGCCGGGCCACTTCGGCGCGCCGGCCGGCCTTGTCGGCGTGTGCGCCGCGCGGCATGGCCTCGGTGATCGACTCGCCGATGCTCATACGCGGATCGAGGGAGGAGTACGGGTCCTGGAACACCATCTGGAGCGGCCGTCTCCGCGGCAGGCGCCGTACGTCGACACCGTCGAGCAGCACCCGGCCGGAGCTGACCGGCGACAGCCCGACCGCGGCCCGCGCCAGCGTCGACTTGCCCGAACCCGACTCGCCGACCAGCCCGACCACCTGTCCGGCCGGGACGGTCAGGCTGACACCGTCGACCGCGGTCAGGCCGCCGCGTCTGCCGCCGTAACGCACACTCACCTCGTCGAACACGAGCTCGCTCATTCGGTACCTCCGGAGGCGACGGTTTCCCGGCCGGACTCACGCCCGGCGTCCTCGGCGACTTCGTACGGATGCCAGCAGGCGACCCGATGCCCTTGCCCGACGCGCGCCGGCACCGGGTCCTCCGCGAGGCATCGGTCCGTGGCCCGCGGGCACCGGGCGGCGAACGCGCAGCCCACGGGCGTCTCGGACGGCTCGGGCGGGCGGCCGGGAATCACCGCCAGCGGCGCGTCACGGTCGGTGTCCAGCTCCAGCGTCGCGGCCAGCAGGGCCCGCGTATAGGGGTGTCGTGGAGCGGATGTCAGGTCGGCGGTCGGCACGTCCTCCACGATCCGCCCGGCGTACATCACCAGCATCCGGTCGCAGTTCTGCGCGACGACCGTGATGTCGTGGCTGATCAGCAGGATCGCCGCGTTCTCGGCCTCCCTCGTCCGTGCCAGCAGGCGCAGCAACTGCCGCTGCACGGTGACGTCCAACGCCGTCGTGGGCTCGTCCGCGACGATCAGCCGCGGCTGCCCCATCAGTCCCATGCCGATCATCGCGCGCTGCCGCATCCCGCCGGAGAACTCGTGCGGATACTGCCGCGCCCGCC
>NZ_FMDK01000514.1 GCF_900091995.1 Streptomyces sp. MnatMP-M17 | reverse complement strand
CGCGGAGCCGCTGCCGCGGCGGTCGTGCCGCCCCATTACTGCCGGGCGTACGGGCCGGTCCGCGTGGAAGGATGGCGGGAAACGTCACATACCGAGGAGATGACCCGGGTGCCAGGCACAAATCTGACCCGCGAAGAGGCGCAGCGGCGTGCGCGCCTGCTCACCGTTGACTCGTACGGGATCGACCTCGATCTCAGCGGCGCGCAGGAGGGCGGCACCTACCGGTCCGTGACCACGGTGCGCTTCGAGAGCGCGGAGGCCGGGGCGGAGACCTTCATCGATCTGGTGGCGCCCGCCGTGCACGAGGTCGTACTGAACGGCACCGCGCTGGATGTCGCCGCGGTCTTCCGGGACTCGCGGATCGCGCTGCCGCATCTGCACGAGGGCCCGAACGAGCTGACGGTCGTCGCGGACTGCGCGTACACCAACACGGGCGAGGGCCTGCACCGCTTTGTCGATCCGGTCGACCAGCAGGCCTATCTCTACACGCAGTTCGAGGTGCCGGACGCGCGGCGCGTCTTCGCCTCGTTCGAGCAGCCGGACCTCAAGGCGACCTTCCGGTTCACGGTGAAGGCTCCCGAGGGCTGGACCGTCGTCTCCAACTCGCCGACGCCGGAGCCCAAGGAGAACGTCTGGAGCTTCGAGCCGACGCCGCGCATCTCGTCGTACATCACGGCGCTGATCGTCGGTCCGTACCACTCGGTGCACAGCTCGTACGAGAAGGACGGGCAGTCCGTGCCGCTGGGCATCTACTGCCGTCCCTCGCTCGCCGGGTATCTGGACTCGGACGCGATCTTCGAGGTCACCCGACAGGGCTTCGACTGGTTCCAGGAGAAGTTCGACTACGACTATCCCTTCGCCAAGTACGACCAGCTCTTCGTACCGGAGTTCAACGCGGGAGCGATGGAGAACGCGGGCGCGGTGACCATCCGCGACCAGTACGTCTTCCGCTCGAAGGTGACGGACGCGGCCTACGAGACGCGGGCCGAGACGATCCTGCACGAGCTGGCGCACATGTGGTTCGGCGATCTGGTCACCATGGAGTGGTGGAACGACCTCTGGCTGAACGAGTCGTTCGCCACCTACACCTCGATCGCCTGTCTGGCCGCCGCGCCGGGCTCGCGGTGGCCGCAGTCCTGGACGACGTTCGCCAACTCCATGAAGACCTGGGCGTACCGTCAGGACCAGCTGCCCTCCACGCATCCGATCATGGCGGACATCCGCGATCTGGACGACGTGCTGGTCAACTTCGACGGCATCACCTACGCCAAGGGCGCCTCGGTACTGAAGCAGCTCGTCGCGTATGTCGGGCAGGACGAGTTCTTCCGTGGCGTCCAGGCGTACTTCAAGGCGCACGCGTACGGGAACACCCGGCTCGCGGATCTGCTGGGCGCGCTGGAGGAGACCTCCGGACGTGATCTGAAGACCTGGTCGAAGGCATGGCTGGAGACGGCGGGCATCAACATCCTGCGTCCGGAGATCGAGCTGGACGCGTCGGGCCATGTGACGTCGTTCTCCGTACGGCAGGAGGCGCCGGCGCTGCCCGCGGGCGCCAAGGGCGAGCCCGTGCTGCGCCCGCACCGGATCGCGATCGGCTGCTACGACCTGGACGGGAACGGCAAGCTGGTCCGTACGAGCCGGATCGAGCTGGACGTGGACGGCGCGAGCACGGACGTGCCGTTCCCGGTGAACACGCCGCGTCCCGCGGTGGTCCTGCTCAACGACGACGATCTGAGCTATGCGAAGGTCCGGCTGGACGAGGAGTCGCTGCGGGTCGTCACCGAGCATCTCGGCGACTTCACGGAGTCGCTGCCGCGGGCGCTGTGCTGGGCGTCGGCGTGGGACATGACGCGCGACGGCGAGCTGGCCACCCGCGACTATCTGGAGCTGGTGCTCTCCGGCATCACGAAGGAGTCGGACATCGGCGTGGTGCAGTCGCTCCACCGCCAGGTGAAGCTGGCGCTCGATCTGTACGCGGCGCCCGCGTGGCGCGAGGCCGGGCTGACGCGGTGGACGGACGCGACGCTGGCGCATCTGCGCGCGGCCGAGCCCGGCAGCGACCACCAGCTCGCGTGGGCACGGGCGTTCGCGGCGACGGCGCGCACACCGCAGCAGCTCGATCTGCTGCAGAGCCTGCTCGACGGTACGGAGACGATCGAGGGCCTGGCCGTCGACACCGAGCTGCGCTGGGCGTTCGTCCAGCGGCTGGCGGCGGTGGGTCTGCACGACGAGGAGGAGATCGCGGCCGAGTACGAGCGCGACAAGACGGCCGCGGGCGAGCGCCACGCGGCGGCGGCGCGCTCGGCGCGTCCGCTGCCGGAGGCCAAGGCGGAGGCGTGGGCCTCGGTGGTGGAGAGCGACAAGCTCCCGAACGCGCTCCAGGAGGCGGTGATCAGCGGCTTCGTCCAGACCGACCAGCGTGAGCTGCTGGCGCCGTACACGGAGAAGTTCTTCGCGGCGGTCGCGGACGTCTGGGAGTCCCGCTCCCACGAGATGGCCCAGCAGATCGCGGTCGGCCTGTATCCGTCCCTCCAGGTCTCCCGGGCGACGCTGGACGCGACGGACGCCTGGCTCGCCTCGGCAGGGCCGAACGCGGCGCTGCGCCGGCTGATCTCGGAGTCGAGGTCGGGCGTGGAGCGCGCGCTGAGGGCCCAGGCGGCGGACGAGGCGGCGGCCACGGCGTAACGGCGCGTGGGGGACGGTCCAGCGGGCCGTCCCCCACCGCACGCACGCGCACCGTACGCACCGCACGCGCGCGGCGCCGGGTGACATGGGCACCACCGCAGTGCGTGTCACGGCCGGACCGGGCGGGACTCGATGTCTGATGGCCGCTGTGGTGCGCACCGAGGAACTCCGACGTCTGTCCCTGGCCGCCCTCCGGATCCTTGGCGTCGCCGGCGCCTACTACGCGGGCGCGTGGTTCGGCCTCCAGAAGGAGGTCATCAGGGCCGACGCCACCGGCATCTCACCGCTGTGGCCGTCCACCGGCATCTCCGTGGCCGCTCTGCTCCTCCTGGGCCCCGGCGTCTGGCCGGGCATCACCCTGGGCGCCTTCGCCAACATCACGACGCTCGGCTCCATGGGCGGAGTGCAGCTCGTGGTCCTGGCCGGGAACACTCTCGGACCGGTCTCTTCACTGCTGCTCCTGCGGCGCGTGGGCTTCCGTACGGAGCTGGACCGGCTGCGGGACGGAGTGGCGCTGGTCTTCCTGGGCGGGCTGGCCGGGACGCTGGTCAGCGCCACGATGGGATCGGTGGTCCTGCTGGTCGGCAACGAGCTGCCGGTGGGATTCTGGACGGCCTGGCTGGCCTGGTGGACGGGCGACGCGATGGGCGTGCTGCTCGTCACTCCCTTTCTGCTACTGCTGTGCCGTCTGCGGCTGCCGCTGCGCTTCCACCGGTGGGCCGAGGCATCGGCGCTGGTGGTCACCACCGCCGTGGTGACACGGCTGGCCACCGTGACTCCGTTCACTCTGCTCTTTCTTGTCTTTCCCGTGCTGATCTGGGCGGCGCTGCGCTTCCATCTCGCCGGGAGCGCGCCGTTCGCACTGCTCGTCTCCCTCAGGGCGGTCTGGGAGACGACCTCCCCGACAGGAGCGTTCGCCCATCACACCCTGCTCGAACGGATGATCAGCATCCAGGCGTTCAACGGGTCCCTGGCACTGACCTCGCTGTTGCTGACGGCGACCGTCACCGAGCAGAAGAACATCCATATGAAGATCGAGGAGGCGTGCGAGACGCTGGCCGAGGTGGTGGACCAGCTCGCGCCCGGCGAGTGGACGAAGCTACGGCTGCGGAACAGGGACCGGGAGTGGGAGCGGGAGCGGGAGCGGGAGAAGCGCGGGCTGTGACCGACCGGGCCGACCGTACGGCCCGGAACGCGCGAAGGCACCGCCCGGCGCACTCGGCGTGCGGGGCGGCGCCTTCGCCGGCCTGTGCGGCCGGACGGTCAGACGTGCTTGTGGGACTTGTCGAGAACCATGACCAGGCCCGCGATGACTCCGAAGATCACCAGCGGGGCCACCACATACAGCCCGAGCGTCTCGGCGATGCTCAGACCGGGGCCGGGATAGTCACCGTCGTCCCGGGTGAGCGCGAGCGCCGGGGACGACATGAGCAGCATCATCAGCGTCGTACCGGCCGCCAGGGCGCCGGCGCGCAGAGCGTTCTTCTTGTCCACGGTGCAAACGTAGCGAACGCCTACACCGGCCGCGCGGGCGGGGGTGCCGTACCGCGTCCCGCGCCGTGTGAAGGACCGCGTCCCGTACCGGGTGCCGTACCCGTACGGAACACCTCCATCAGCGCGTGCAGCCTGGGCGAGGCGGCCAGCTCCTCCAAGGTCACCGGGCGGCCCTCGGCGTCCGCGACGGGCAGGCGCCAGTTGGGGTACTGGTCCCAGGTGCCCGGCAGATTCTGCGGTCTGCGGTCGCCCACGGCGTCCGGCAGCCAGACGCCGACCAGCCGCGCCGGAGTGCGCAGCAGGAACCGGTACACCGCGCGGATCCGCTCCTCCTCGTCGCCGCCGGGCAGCAGTCCCAGCCTGGTCAGACAGCCCAGCCACTCCGCGATCTCGGCCTGCGCCTCCGACTGCTCCTGCTCCAGCGGGCGGGTGAGCAGCCCGAGCCGGTGGCGCAGCTCCACATGCTCTCCGGTGAGCCGGGCCGCCGTGGACGGCAGATCGTGGGTGGTGGCGGTGGCCACACAGCCCTCGCGCCAGCTCTCGGGAGGCAACGGCTCGCCCGTACCGTCCCAGTCGCGCTCGAACCAGAGCACGGATGTGCCGAGCACTCCGCGCCGCTCCAGCGCCTCCCGTACACCGGGCTCCACGGTGCCCAGATCCTCTCCTATGACGGCCGCGCCCGCGCGGTGGGCCTCCAGGGCGAGGACGGCGAGCATCGCCTCGGCGTCGTACCGGACATACGTTCCCCGGGTGGGATCCTGGCCCTCCGGCACCCACCAGAGCCGGAACAGGCCCATCACATGGTCGATCCGCAGCGCGCCGGCGTGCCGCAGCAGTCCCTTGAGCAGCCCTCGGTACGGCGCGTAGCCGGACGCGGCCAGCACATCGGGACGCCATGGCGGCAGGCCCCAGTCCTGGCCGAGCGCGTTGAAGGCGTCGGGCGGAGCGCCGACCGACATTCCGGCGGCGAAGGCGTCCTGCTGGGCCCAGGCGTCGGCGCCGTCCGGGTGAACTCCGACGGCGAGATCATGGACGATCCCGACGGCCATACCGGCGTCCTCGGCCGCGCGGTCGGCGGCGGCGAGCTGTTCGTCCGTCAGCCAGGCGAGCCTGCTGTGGAAGTCGACGCGGGCGAGAAGCTGCCGCCGGGCCGCGGCCGTCTCGGCGGAGCGCGGATCGCGCAGCCCGGCCGGCCACTCACCCCACCGCGGGCCGTGGACCTCGGCGAGAGCGTTCCAGGTGGCGTGGTCCTCCAGGGCCCGGCCCTGCGCGGCGAGGAAGTCGCAGTACTCGGCGCGGCGGCCCGGGCCGAGCTCGACGGTGTACAGGATCTCCAGGGCGGCCCGTTTGAGTGCCCATACGGCGTCACGGTCGATCAGCGCGGCCTTGCCCGAACCACCAGGATTGTTCGACGTGCCCGGCGTCTTGTCGAGCACGGACTCCCGCAGGCCCGCGGCCCGCTCGGCCAGTCCGTCGAGCCGCTCGCGGTCGGCGCCATGGACGTACGCGTACTCCGGGACGGCCTCGATCCGCAGATGGACCGGATCGGGAAAGCGGCGCGAGGACGGGCGGTACGGCGAGGGATCGGTGGGCGTGCCCGGTACGGCGGCGTGCAGCGGATTGATCTGGACGAAGCCGGCGCCGAGCGACCGCCCGGACCACGCGGCCAGTTCGGCGAGATCGCCGAGGTCGCCCATGCCCCAGGAGCGGCTGGAGAGCAGCGAGTAGAGCTGCACCAGAAAGCCATGGGCCCGGCCTTCGGGCGTGGGCACCCGGTCGGGCGCGACGACGAGGACGGCCTGCTCCGCCCGCGGCGGGCTGTCGTCGGAGGCGGGCGCGCGGACGGTCAGCCGGTGCACTCCGAGCGGCAGCTCCGCCCAGACGGCGGACGCGTCGGGCCCTGCCGGCGGCA
>NZ_FMDK01000355.1 GCF_900091995.1 Streptomyces sp. MnatMP-M17 | reverse complement strand
CCCGCCAGCCGCTCCGCCCAGTGGCGGGGCACGGTCAGGCTCCGGGCCGGAATCTCCGCGCTGGTCATTCTGGTGCTGATGGCCGCAGTCGCCGTGGTGCAGGCCGACCGCGCCTCGAAGGACGCGGCGGACAAGCAGGCGGTGGAGACCGCCAAGGAACTGGCCAACCGCGCGGACGACCTGCGCGCGGACGACCCGCTGACCGCACTCCAGCTGAATCTCGCCGCCTACCGCCTGAAAGCCACTCCGGAAACCCGGTCCGGTCTCTACACCTCCTACGTCACCCGCACGCCCTCGCTGCTGAAGGGAGTCTCCAGCGCGGTACTCAACCTCGCATTCAGCCCCGACGGACACACCCTCGCGGCCACGGTGCGGCAGGGCGACGAGAAAAGCCGGAAAGCGGCGCAGCTGGCCCTCTGGGACGTTCGCTCCGGCTCCGCAACGAACAGCGGACCCACGGCCGTCGTACCGGCCGGCGCCTACGGTGAGGGCAACGCAGCCCTGGCCTACCACCCCCGTAGACCCGTCGCCGCGGTCCAGACCGCCAAACGGCTCACCGTCTGGGACGTCTCGGCCCCGGGGAATCCGAGAAAGCTCGCGGATCACCCCACGCCGACCCGTATCACCTACTCCCTGGCGTTCAGCCCCGACGGACGCACACTGGCGGCGGGAAGGGAGGACGGCAGACTCCAACTGTGGGACGTGACCGAGCCGGCGAATCCGGTGAGCCGATGGGAGAAGAAGATCGCCGAACAGGCGATCATCTCTGTGGCCTTCAACCGGGACGGCCGGTACCTGGTGACGGGAAACGGCATCCCGGACGGCCCGGAGACCACCACCAAGGAGGCCCCGCCGCCGGCCAGGGTGCGGCTGTGGGACATGACCGAACCGGCACGCCCGGTGCTACGCGGCAGCGCCGAGGCGGACTCAATCATGGCCGTCGCCTTCCATCCGCGGCGGGACCTGATCGCCGCGACCGGCGCCGACGGCCTGTACTACTGGGCGGTGGAGCGAAACGGGAGGCTCAGGGCGCTCGACCGCGGACCTACAGGCATCTCGTTCGGCCTGAACAGTCCATCACTGGCCTTCCGGCCGGACGGGCGGGAACTCGCCGCGGCCAAGCCCTCCGGCTCGGGATCGGTGGAGAGACGGGAGGTGGGCAGGACCGACGCGGACCTGACCCGGGATACAGCCGACCTGCCGGTCTATCCGTCGCCCGAGCCGGTGCAGTCGGTGGCCTGGAGCCCGGACGGCCAGATTCTCGCTGCCGGCGACTTCCGCGGTGGAGTCCGGCTGTGGCAGGACCGGACCACCGCTCCCTCGTTACCAGGCGCGGAAGTGTCGTTCAGTGACGACGGCTCGTTGCTGCTCACCAAGACGCCTACGGAGAGCTTCAAGTGGCGGGGGACTGTCTGGGACGTGACCGACCCGAGCACGCCCCGCAGTCGGTTCGCCCTGCCCGAACCGTGGGAAGTTATCGGGTTCGTACCCGGCCGGGAGAGACCGGTCCTGCTCAGCCACCAGTGGACCGAAGGCACGGACTTCAGTCTCTACCGTTTATGGGAGTTCGGCCCCGAGCCGGACTCTCCTCCGGTCCCGGGTGCCATGATCCGGTTCAACGGAACCGACTCACTCGCCGAACTCGGCCCCGACGGGAAACTGCTCGCAGTGGGCGGAACGAAGGGCAGAGCCGAGCTCTGGGACATCACCGATACCCAGCACCCGCGCAAACGGGGTGAAATACCGGTGCTTCTCAAGGCGCTTCAAGGAATTCTGTGGTGGCTGGACGAGCGGACCATCGGCGTACAGTCGGGCTTCGATCTGCGGCTGTGGGATGTGAGCACCCCGGAGAGGCCGGTCAAGGGCGCGCTGTTCGAGGATGCCGCTCTAGGGGGTGGTGCGGCCTACAACCGCTCGACTCGGATCCTGACCACCGAAGAGGCGGCGGGCAACCTGCGTCTGTGGGACATGTCGAAGATGACACACCCTGTCAAAGGCGATCGCCTTCCCGCAGCTCCAAGGGGCTACTTCGAACTGAATGATCACGAACTGGCCACCGTACTGACCAGCGGACAAGTCCTCGTCTGGGACGTGACGGATCCGGGCGACGTCCGCCCGCAGGAGGGCCTCCGACTGGAACAACGGGTCTCCGACATCACCCGCAGCCCGGACACCGAATGGCTGCTGACCAGCGAGCCGTACCACCTGTGGAAGACCCGCGACGCCGGCCGGTGGGAGACCCCGCCCTACACCACACTGCCCCCGGCCCAGGAAACCGTGTTCTTCCCCGACAAACGGCCCTACATCGCCGCCGTCATCGAAGACTCCAGCCAGATCCGGACGGAGGAACGGACCTTTCTGCTGGATCTACGCCCCGATCACCTCTACGACCGGCTGTGCCGACAAGACGTCCCCGACATCGACAGAAAGCAGTGGGACGAAATGTTCCCCCACCTTCCCCATCGCCGCTCCTGCGACTGACCAGCCTTGACACGCTACCGCGGAGCCCAGTCGTCACCGGCCCACCCCGCCTGACCTGAGGGGGCCTTCGGCCGATGGTGTACCGCCGCGTCCGTCATTGAGCGTGGGGACCTTTGTGCTATCCCTCGCCTGTACGGACACCCCGACGGGCGGGTCCACCGACAGGCCAGCGGCCCACCCGACGGACAGGCGGCAACATTCCGCGCAAGCACTGGGCGTACCTGCGTCATCGCCACGGCCGACCTGGCGCAGCACCGCGCCCAACTGGACGAAGGCGTCGGCCACGTCGCCGGCGTTGGGGAAAGCGAGGGCGGTGTCGGTGTCGGCTCGGGCGGAGATTCGGCCGTGTGCAGGTGCTCAAGGCGCAGCTGGCGGGCGTGGACGCCGTAGGCGTCGTCGAGGTGGCGGCGGATCCCGATTCGGTACAGGGCGCACCGGGCCGGGGCGTGGTCAACTACGCGCTGTTCGTCGCGACCGCCAATCCGCTCGAACACAGGCTGTTGTTCGAGAGGTTTATGTCCGAGCGGCGCACGTCGCTGCCGGACATCGACCTCGACGTGGAATCCGCGCGCTGTCTGGACGCCGCAGACGGTCGACCGGGTCGCGAAGTCGTTCCTCCACATCCGCGCCGGTGACATCCGAGCCGGCCTCGCCGAGTTGCCCGAGCTGCGGCACCTTGCCGCTGAGGCAACCTGGTTCGGGCCGCTGTGGGAGCCCGCAGAGGGCCTGGACGCGCTACCGCGCGGGTTCGCCATGCACCCGTGCGGAGTGATCCTCTCCAATGCCGACCTGCTGGACCAGCTGTCGGTGCAGCCCGCCCCGGGCGGTGCGTATCCGACCTTCCAGGCCGATAAACACGACATCGAGGACTTGGGCCTGCTGAAGCTGGACGTACTGGGCGTACGGATGCAGTCCGCCATGGCGCACGCCGTCGCCGAGATCACCACCGGCCGACACATCGACCTCGACAGCCCCGACCACGTCGACCTCGGCGACGCGGCGACCTTCGAGTTGATCTACGAGCAGGCTCGGCGATATCACCCCGCTCGCCCAGACCCTGCCACCCGACGCTGATTTTGACGTCACGGGTGGATCGCTGGCGAACCGTACTGTGCCCTGGGTCGAGCGGCTCGTTGTCAGACCACCTTCTTAAGCTAATGCGTACACATATTCGAAATGGGGTGTGTTCTGACTCCCGAGCAGGTTCAGCGGATGTGCTGTGACATCCTGGCCGAGGGCCCCGGCATCGCGGACGCGGCCCCCTGGTCCGCCCGCGTCGGCCTTGAGCTGACCTTCAGTACCGGTGCCCGCATGTGGCTCGCCATCGCCACCGCCAGCGCGGATGCCGCTTCCGTGCCCGCAGACGTGCCAGCCCCGCCTCCACTGCTGCCGAAGCTGATCCGCCAGGACCGGATGATCCCGCTTCTCGGCGCCGAGGTCTACCTCGCGTCTGTACTTCAGGGCGCGGGGGACCCGCAGATCCGCAATGCCTACGCATACAGCGCCCGTGCCGTACGCCCCCGCAATCCGGGAATCGGTCTCCTGCTCGCCGACGGCGGAAGGGCCTACCTGCCGATCGCTCACACCGCGCGGGTCGGCCAGGGGCCGGGACGCCGTCCCTTCGAGCAGCTCCAGGAACTCCTCTGACCTGATCGCGGTCGACCCCCGCGCCACCATCTGCGCCAGACCACGCCCTGGCGCCGCCTATGCCCGCAACTACGTCACCGCCCCTACCCCTGCTACGTTGACGAAAATGACCTTCTGCCGGAGGGCTTGGGCGCACGCCTGGGTCGCGTGTCCGCAGGGCGGCAACGAGCCTGACGTGGAGCTCCGCATCCTTCTCGCGGTCGTTCCCCTTGGCCGCCCCGGAGGCCTGGCCCGGCCGCTCGCCGGAGCTGCGTAGGAGGCACCCGTGCAACGCTGGAAGCGAAGGAGACCGAGGATGGCCGTCGACGCCGTACCGCCGAACGCCGCGTCTGCGGGCCGGACGTCGATACGCACCCGGCTCGTACGGATTGCCGTCCTGCCTCTCCTTGCGGGGGCCGCGGCGGCGGGCCTGCACCACCGTCGAGACCCGCCTGTCCCGCGTCCTGCTGTTCTTCCGCTACCCCGACACCACCGGACAGTCGATCGACGAATCCCTCTACGACCTGGAACGGGCGCTCCACGCCCGCCTGTTCGGAGTGGTGGACCTCATGCCCGAAGACCAGGCCAACACGCTCGTCGACGCGCTGCGCCGCGCCGCCCAGGACAGCCCCGCACACCTCGGCGCCGAGGTGGACCGGCAGGTGTCGGTGCTGTCGGAGGACTGCAGGCGCTGGCTGGACACCCTGGCCTGAGACCGCTGGCGCCAGGACGTCACGGACCGCCTGCTCCTCCGTGCAGTGCTCTGCGCACCGTGATGCCGAACCGCCGTCGAAGCCAGCGCAGTTCCCACAGCGACAGCGCGGTCACCGACGCCGGCGGACCGAACAGGAACACCATCCGCACCACCGCCGGGGCCTCGAGGGGGGAGGGGTCAGCCACCTGGAAGGCGAACAGCGCCCACACCAGCACGGGGGAGAGCAGCGCCGGCAGGACCTCGTGAACGTCGGCCGCCCGGAACACGTAGTGCACGCACAGCACGACCGCGGTCAGCCCGTACGGAACCGCGAAGAGGACGGCGCCCAGCGCGAGCGGCAGGAAGACGATCTGCCACATGCCCAGCTGCAGGGCCAGCCTGGCCCCGGCACTGTCCTGCAGCAGACCCCACAGGACCAGGACCGCAGCGAAGAGTGCGAGGAACCCCTTGGCCGGACCGGCGAGTCTGCGCATGTAGAGGGATCTGGCGGGCGGCCGGGCCGCAGCCACGAATATCCCCAGAGCCACCGGCACGGCGATCAGCAGCACGCCGGCGCCGATGAACGTCTGGGCCGCCTGGTCCTTGGCGAAGTCCGCCGCCGACTCCCGCAGCGGGTAGGCGTACAGCAGCCAGACGGTCGCGGCGATGCCGACCGCGGTCCGCAGGACCTGGACCGTCTCCGTGGTGCCGTCGGTGACGCGGCCCGGCCGGGACGGCGTGAACGCCCGGGCGGCCAGGGCGAAGGGCAGGGCCAGGCATCCCGGCCGGGACCCACCTCTGGATGAACTGCGCACGTCTCACTCCTCCTCGGCAGGCAGCCGCAAGCCGCCGTATTGGCACATAAAACTTGATTCGATCAGGGGTTCAAGGTATACTTTACGTGTCGAGCGGTGGTGTTCGCACCCCGCCCCCCTATCCACGGGAGCCGTATGCCCGCCACCCCGCTCTTTCCGACGGTCAGGGAAATCCCCAAGGACATCAAGTGCGAACACGAGTTCCACATGCGTGTCCGCAAGTCGATGATCATCGCCTACAACCTGTTCTGGGACCACTTCGACGGACAGCTCACGGCGAACGGCATCGACACCCTCTCCACCACCGCCATGGCCGACGCGGCCCGCGATATCGGTCTGCGCCCGCCCGGCGGACCGGAGACCGAGAGCCTGATCCGCTCCCTGCTCCACCAGATCCTCAACGCCCACGACGCCAGCCGGGTCGACACCACCGGCTCCGCCATCGAGCAGGCGGTCGCCGCGGCTCGGAT
>NZ_FMDK01000304.1 GCF_900091995.1 Streptomyces sp. MnatMP-M17 | reverse complement strand
GGGGGTGCGGCTGCCGCCGCTGAGCCCGTACGGCGGTGGGCTGGAGCCGGACGGGGATTACGACGGACTGGAGTTCAAGGACCTCGTACTGACGGGGCAGGAAGGGCCGGGCGCCCGGTTCATCGACTGCGCGCTGCGGGAGTGCGTGCTCGACGGGACGGCCCTGGGGCGGACGCGGTTCATCGATTCCGTGCTGAGCGGTGTCCGGGGAGTGGGCACGGACATGGCGGGCGCGTCACTGCGCGATGTGGAGGTGGTGGACGCGCGTCTGGGCGGAGTGCAGCTCCATGGCGCGGTACTGGAGCGGGTGCTGATCCGGGGCGGGAAGATCGATTACGCGAATCTGCGCAAGGCCCGGCTGAAGGATGTGGTCTTCGAGAGCTGTGTCCTGTCCGAGGCGGACTTCGGCGAGGCGGTGCTGGAGCGGGTGGAGTTCCGGGACTGTGTGCTCCGGCGGGCCGATCTGAGCGGCGCGCGGCTGAAGGACGTCGATCTGCGGACGGTCGCGGAGCTGGACATCGCGCGCGGCCTGGACCGGCTGGCGGGAGCGGTGATCAGCTCGGCGCAACTGCTGCACCTGGCACCGGCGTTCGCGGCGCAGATAGGCGTGCGGGTGGAGGACTGACCGGGACAGACCGGAGGCCCCGGCCTGGGGGGAGTGGACCGGGGCCTGCGTGGTGCTCCGGGGGCACGCCTTCTCTGTGGGGGGAGGAAGCGGTCGCCCGTTCCCGGCGGTGCCCCGGCATCCGACGTCTGCCCGGAGCTCCGGGATGTACTCCTGGCCGCGCGCAGAACGATGCGAGGGCTGTGTGCGGACGATGTGCCGGTGAGGTGCCCGGCAGGCGGACGAGGCCGGCCGGCGCCGTGCCGCGCCGTCCCGCTCAGACGCGGGGGAAGCGGGACTGGAGGTCCCAGATGACCGGGTTGTCGGCCAGGCCCTCGTGCATGTCGGCGAGATCCGCGATCAGATCGTGCAGGAAGTCGCGGGCCTCGCGGCGGAGCAGACGGTGGCTGAAGGTCAGCGGAGGCTCGTCGCCGGGCATCCAGTCGGCCTCCACATCGACCCAGCCGAAGCGGCGCTGGAAGAGCATACGGTCGGCCGACTCGGTGAAGTCCAGCTCGGCGTACTGCGGCTTGGCCGCACGGCTGCCGCGCGGATCGCGGTCGAGCTGCTCGACGATGTCGCACAGCGCCCAAGCGAAGTCGAGCACCGGCACCCATCCCCAGGCGGTGGACAGCTCCCGGTCCGCCTTGGTGTCCGCGAGATAGACATCCCCGCAGAACAGGTCATGCCGCAGCGCCTGGACATCCGCACGCCGGTAGTCGGTCTGCGGCGGATCGGGAAAGCGACGGGAGAGGGAGTAACCGATGTCGAGCACGGCCCGATGGTGTCACGACCACGTTCGACGGAGTCCCGGGGCCGGCCGACGGCCTCCTGGGCCGGCCGATCACGGTGCCCGTCGGTGAGGAGTACGCGCGCAAGGTTCCGTACAACATCTCCGAGCCGGTTCCGCTTCCTGAGCCTCTGGGGTTCGAGATCGATACCGGCGAGTTCTGACTGAGGGACCTACGATCATGGGGTGGACAAGCGTCTGGCCCTTCCTCTCACCCTTCTTGTTCTCACCGGCTGCGCCGGTTGCTCCGGCGATGGCGCTGTCCGCGGGCGGCCCGGGGCCGCGGGGGTGCGGGATCCGTATTTTCCGCGGCTCGGCAATGGCGGCTATGACGTTCAGCATTACGGTCTGACTCTCGACTACGCGCCCGCCACCGGACGGCTCCGCGGAACCGCCGAGATCACCGCCCGCGCCACCCAGGATCTCAGCGCCTTCAATCTCGATTTCGCGGGAATGAAGGTCGATTCCGTGACCGTCGACGGCGAGAGGGCCGCGCTCCACCGCGCCGGTACGGAACTCACGCTCCGGCCGCACGACGCCGTCGGCCGTGGGGACACCTTCCGTACGGTCGTTCACTACTCCGGCGTACCGCGGCGCATCACGGATCCCGACGAGTCGGAGGAGGGATGGCTGAGATCGGGCGAGCGCGCGGTGGGGCTGGGGGAGCCGACCGGCTCGATGGCGTGGTTCCCGGGCAACCACCACCCGAGCGACAAGGCGTCGTACGACATCCGGATCACCGTGCCCGAGGGTATGAAGGCCGTCTCCAACGGTGAGCTGAGGAGCGAGCGTACGACGGCCGGCCGTACCTCCTTCGACTGGCACTCCGCGCAGCCGATGGCCAGCTATCTGGCCACCGTCGCCATCGGTCCCTACAAGACCGGGACGGCGGAAAGGGCTGAGGAGAAACCGGTCAAGAAGGCAGCGGAGAAGGCAGGGAAGAAGTCGGGGAACAGCGCGGACAAGGCGGGTGCCGGTACCGGCGCCGGTGTCGCCACGGTGGGCCCTTTGCCCATCTACTCCGCCGTCGATCCCGCCGTCGCCGCCGACAGCGCGCGGCTCCTCGCCGAGCTTCCCGGGATCATCACCTGGCAGGAGAAGACCTTCGGGCCGTATCCCTTCTCCTCCACCGGAGTGATCATCGGACGGAAAGGCGATTCCCAGTACGCCCTGGAGACCCAGAACAGGCCCTTCCTCCCCGGTCCCACCAGCGTCGCGACACTCGTGCACGAACTGGCCCACCAGTGGTTCGGGAACTCCGTCACTCCCAAGTCATGGCGCGACATGTGGCTCAACGAAGGCTTCGCGGAGTACACGGAGTGGCTCTGGACGGAGCACACCGAACGGGTGCCGGTGCGGCAGAGCTTCGAGGAGGCGTACGAGGACGACGACAACTGGGCGTTCCCGCCCGCCAAGCCGCCCTCCGCCGTGAATATCTCCGACGCGCCGGTGTACGGGCGCGGCGCCATGGTCGTCCAGCGGGTACGGGAGGCCGTGGGCGACGCGGCCTTCTTCCGGATCGTGCGCGGCTGGCTGGAGACGTACCGTCATGGCAACGCCGACACCCATGACTTCACGACCTATGTGGAGCGGCAGGCGGGCCGTGACCTCAGCGGCATCTGGGACACCTGGCTGTACGGCGACGAGAAGCCGCCGCTGGACTGACGGTCGCAGCGGTCGGTAACTGTCCTGGCTGCCTCCGCTCGGCCGGAAACCGCCCCGCCCAGCCGAACGCCCCCGCGAGAGGCCCGCGAGGGCGTTCGGGCGGATGCTTCCGGGTCAGAGGTTGACGCCGAAGTCCGTGGCGATACCGACCAGGCCCGAGGCGTAGCCCTGGCCGACCGCGCGGAACTTCCACTCCGCGCCGTTCCGGTACAGCTCGCCGAAGACCATCGCGGTCTCGGTGGCGGCGTCCTCGCTCAGGTCGTAGCGGGCGATCTCGGCGCCGCCGGCCTGGTTGACGATGCGGATGTACGCGTTCCGCACCTGGCCGAAGTTCTGGCTGCGGGTCTCGGCGTCGTAGATGGAGACCGGGAAGACGATCTTGTCGACATCGGCCGGCAGACCCGCCAGATTGACGTTGATCGCCTCGTCGTCGCCCTCGCCCGCGCCCGTGCGGTTGTCACCGGTGTGGACGATCGTCTGGTCCGGCGTCGACTTGTTGTTGAAGAAGACGAAGTGGCCGTCGGAGACGACCTTTCCGCCGCCGTTCACCGCGATGGCCGAAGCGTCGAGGTCGAAGTCGGTACCGGTGGTGGTACGGACGTCCCAGCCGAGGCCGACCGTGACGGCGGTCAGGCCCGGTGCCTCCTTGGTGAGGGAGACGTTGCCGCCTTTGGACAGGCTTACAGCCATGGGGATGTCCCTTTCGTTGTCGTGTGCGGACTTCGAGTCGTCCCGAAGTTACCGTCACCCGACATAACGCGGGCAGGGGACCGGGAGGTTCCGTACCTCTTTACTTTCTTTACCCGGACGGCGGGCGCGGGATCGCGGGCGGCGCGGGATCGAGGGCGGCGAGGGCGGCGCGGGAACGCGGTACGGGAAAAGAGGGTGACGCGAAGGGCGGGCGCACGGGACCATGGAGGTATGTCCGGGCCTCCTTATGTCATCCGCGGTTCGGTCTCCCTGCCGGAGGCCGAACTGATGTGGCGTTTCTCGCGCTCCTCAGGGCCCGGCGGGCAGCATGTCAACACCAGCGACTCACAGGTCGAGTTGCGCTTCGATCTCGCGAAGACGGAGGCGCTGCCGCAGGTCTGGAAGGACCGCGCCCTGGAGCGGCTCGCCAACCGGCTGGTGGGCGGCGTGATCTCCGTACGCGCCTCGGAGTACCGCTCGCAGTGGCGCAACCGGGAGACGGCGGCGGTGCGGCTCGCGTCCCTGCTGGCCGAGGCGACGGCTCCGCCGCCACGGGCACGCAGGAAGACCAAGATCCCGCGCGGCATCAACGAGCGCAGACTCCGCGAGAAGAAGCAGCGCGCCGAGACGAAGCGTGGCCGCACCGGCCGCGACTGGACCTAGGGCCTCTCCGGTCGGTCGTCGTGATCGGCGGGCGGCGATCGCGTTGTCTCGGCCGACGTGCCGGCGTCAAGGGCTCGTGAGGATGACGAGCTGCTGGGTCGCTCTGGTCATCGCGACATAGCGGTCGACCGCTCCTTCGACGCCCGTGCCGAACGCCTCCGGATCGATGAGGACGACCAGGTCGAACTCAAGTCCCTTCGACAGCTCCGGGCTCAGCGACCGGACGCGGGACGTCGCCCGGAACGTGGGATCGCCGATGACGCAGGCGATCCCTTCTCCATGTGCGGCGAGCCAGGCGTCGAGGACCGAGTCCAGATCGGAAACGGATCCGTGTACGACGGGGACGTCGCCGCTGCGGATGGACGTCGGCACATTGGCGTCCGGGAGCACGGTCCGGATGACCAGCTCGGCTTCCGCCATGACCTCTTCCGGTGTCCGGTAGTTGATGCTCAGGGAGGCTACGTCGATCCGGTCGAGTCCGATCCGCCTCAGCCGTTCCTGCCACGACTCCGTGAACCCGTGCCTGGCCTGGGCGCGGTCCCCGACGATGGTGAAGCTCCGGGACGGGCAGCGGAGCAGCAGCATCTGCCACTCGGCGTCGGTCAGTTCCTGGGCCTCGTCCACGACGATGTGGGCGAACGGGCCCGCGAGCAGGTCCGGTTCCTCGGCGGGCAGCGCGCTTTCGTCGATCAGGCTGTCCCGTACGTCCTGTCCGTGCAGCATTCCCATCGCGCCTTCGCTCTCGTCGATCACGACGTTCTGGAGCAGGCTGTCGATGACACCGTCCATGCGCTCGCGTTCGGCGGCGACCGAGGCCTTGTTCCGGCGCGTACGGCGCGACGCCTCCGGGTCGCCGAGCCGCTGCCGTGCCGCGTCCAGGAGCGGCAGGGCGGGCACC
>NZ_FMDK01001080.1 GCF_900091995.1 Streptomyces sp. MnatMP-M17 | reverse complement strand
GCAGCGAGCGCGTGTGCCGGGCGTCGCGGGCCAGGCGGGACTTTCGAAACACGCCCTAGCGCGCGGCTCCCGTCAGCCTTCCGGCGGCGGCCTGCGCTGGAGATGGAGTCCGACGGCGGCCGACAGCACCACCACACACGCCGTGAAGACCAGCCCCGCGTTCTTCAGCCCCAGCCAGAGCGCCAGCGCCCCGACGGCTACCACCGGCACGGAGATCCCCAGATAGGCCACGACGAAGTAGGCCGAGATGGTGCCTCCCCGGTGTTCCGGCGGCGCAGCCCCGCTGACCGCGGCCACACCGGCGCGGAAGGCGAGGCCCTGGCCGAGTCCGCCGCAGAGCGCGCCCAGCACGAGCAGCGGCAGCGACTCCGCCGCCAGGGAGGCGCCCACCAGCAGGAGACCGAGCACCAGGAAGAGACAGCCGCCCGTCAGCGCCCGGCCGACCCCGATCCTCCCGAGCAGCGCCTGTCCGGCCGTGGAGGCCAGGAACACCGAGAAGACGACCGCGCCCGACACGGCCAGATTGCGCTCGCCGAGCGTTTGGGAGAGAAAGGCCGGTGCCACCGCCAGGAACACTCCCAGCAGCGCGAAGCCGACGAAGGCGGCGAGTGCCGACGGTACGAACACTCCGCGCACCTCGGGCGGCACCGTCAGCCCCTGCGGTCTGAGCCGTGGCCACCGTACCGGGTGTCCGACGGTCTCCGGCAGGAACCAGGTCAGTACGCATGCCACCGCCACCAGCGCGAGATTCACCAGGAAGGGCAGCCGCAGCGGCCAGGGCGCGTACTGGGCGAGCAGACCGGACAGCAGCGGACCACAGCCCAGACCGCCCATGCCGGCCGCGGTCGCGACGAAGGCCGCCCGTGCCTCGCGGCCCGGCGCGGCCAGTTCCAGCACCGTGGCGGTGGCGGTTCCACTGAGCAGCCCGGCGGCGAAGCCCGACAGCAGCCGGCCGGTGAACAGCAGCGGCAGACCGCCTTCGAAGAGGAAGCAGAGGGCACTGGCGGCGGAGAGCCCGAGGGCGATCAGCAGCACCGGCCGGCGTCCCGCCTCGTCGGAGTAGTTGCCCGCCAGCAGCAGCGTGGTGATCACTCCGATGGCGTAGACGGCGAAGACCACCGTGACCATCAGCTCGGAGAAGCCGAGCTGCTCCCGGTAGAGCCCGTACAGCGGCGTGGGCAGAGTCGTACCGGCCATACCGATGGCGAACACCACCGCGGCGGCCGGACAGGCGAGCCGCCGTGCCCCGTTCGTGCGAACGATCATGCAAGCCACCGTACGAGCCGACGGGCGTGGACGCCGCGCCCGCGACCGTCCTCGACCGCCCTCAAGGGGCCATTCGCCTGACGGCCGGATCGCACGGACCGTACGGTCGTCCCTCCGCGTCTCTTCGTGCTTCGTCGCCGCTATCCCGTGCCGGGCGCGCGGCCTCGGCCACGGCAGCCGCTGCCACGGGCCGGATCGCGGGTCAGATCATGGGTCAGACTGACGTCAGGCTGGGGCACTTCGCCGAAGTCCTCGTCCGCGCTGTCGACACGGAGGCGGTTGATGACCGCTTCCAGCGGCGCCGGCAGTGTGGGATGGCGGCCACGGTGGCACTGGCTGAGCAGATCGTGCCGGACCGTCTCGGGCAGCAGCGAGGAGAGCGTGGGCGGTGCCGTCGTCCTGCGGCCGGGCCGGGCCGGCCCGCGCGACTGACCGCGCCAGTACGCCGCGTCCCTGAACTCGGCCCGCTGCTGATGGGCGAGGAAGAGACAGAAGGCCGCGGTCCTGTTCCCGCCGCCGGCCGCGAACTGCCACCAGAACTGCGCCGCGTCCCGGTGGCCGGTCAGATGCAGCAGGGCGGCGAAGACGACGGCGCCCTCCGGATCGATCTGGTCATGATCGACCAGCCGGGTCAGACTGGCCGACGCCTCGGGAGCGTTGAGGATCAGGGCCACGGCGAGATTGAGATCCTGGGCGGCCTGTTCATGGGCGGAGGGATGGTGCCGGGGCGGTGCGCCCGCACCGGTCGGGCACGCCTGCTTCTCCGTCGCGCACCGGGCGGCGACCCGGGCGCGGGCCGCCTCCGTGTCGTAGTCGTCATACGTGTCGGTGAGCACTTCGGCGTTCTCCAGCAGCACCTCTACGGGGCTGGACGCCGGTTCATCGGCGCGGTGCACGGTCCATGGTCTCCGTCTCGGTCTCCCGTATGTCCAGTTCCCTGGCCAGCCGCCGTCGGGCGTGCCGTACATGGGAGCGGACCGTGGCGACCTCGATCCCCATGTACTCGGCGACCTCCTCGTCCGGGACCTGGAGGACATAGCGCAGCACCACGACATCGTACTGCCGCTCCGGCAACCGTGAGATCGCCGTGTACAGCCCGATCTCGCCCTCCAGCACGGCGAATTGATCGCATGTCTCGGGCAGGAGCAGTTTGCGGATCGCGGCCTGGAAGGCGGCGGTGTCGGCCAACAGCGGCTCGGGAGCGCCGTGTTCGTCCAGCCATCGCGCCACCTCCTCCTTCAGTACGGCCCATGCGTACTGAGGTACCGATTCCCTGGAAAGGACATACTGCCAATGCCCGAGCAGCCGTGCACAGGCCGCGTCCACCACCTGCTCGGCGGCGGCCCTGCTGCCGACCTGGGTGTGGGCGTAGCGCAGCCAGATGGTGTGGTGGTGTGTGTCGAAGGCGTCGAACGTCAACGCCAGCCGCCGCTGCGGCCGGTCGGGGATCTCTAGATCGACCTGCACGGACGCCCCGTTCCCTGGACACCGCGCCGCTCCAGGGCAGAGGGCGTCGGCGCGAGAGGTGTGGTCCTCTCTCACTGGTCAGCCAACCGGAAGGGTGCCCTCACTGTACGGAACACCTCTGGGTCTTTTCGCTGATAGTCATCATATGATTACTCGGCCTTGGAGTCAGGTTACTTGGCCCATTTGGTTTCTTCTCTCCCACCAGGCCCGCTGGTAACCGGAGTTGGAGTATCTCGTACGGTTGTCCGTATGCGGTGGTGGGCAGCCACTGACAGTCAACCGGCAATGAGAGCGGGGAGTCGCGACGGTGGGGGACAACAGCGCGGTGGATCTGGAGCTGGACCGGGCGCATTCGGCGCGTATGTACGACTATTACCTGGGCGGCACGACCAACTTTCCCGCCGACCGCGAGGCCGCGGCCCGCGCCATGACGGCGTTCCCCTCCATCCTGGCCACCGCCCGTATCAACCGGCGCTTCATGAACCGCTCCGTACGCTTCCTCGCCCGGAACGGTATGCGTCAGTTCCTGGACATCGGCACGGGCATTCCCACTTCGCCGAACCTCCATGAGGTGGCGCAGCGGGAGGACCCGACGGCGCATGTGGTCTATACGGACAACGATCCCATAGTGCTGGCCCATGCCCGCGCGCTGCTCCACAGCCATCCCGCCGGACGCACGGCGTACGCCCATGCCGATGTCACCTCGCCACAGGCCCTGTTGGCCGCCGAGGAGATCCGGTCGACGCTGGACTTCACCCAGCCCATCGCGCTCAGCCTCAACGCGCTGCTCCACTTCGTGACCGACGAGCACGGCGCCCATGACATCGTCGAAATCCTCAAGGACGCGCTGCCGTCGGGCAGTACGCTCGCGATCGCCCATGTCACCGCCGAGTTCGATCCCGAGGGCATAGCCCGGCTGACGGCCGCATACCGCGCGTCGGGCAATCCCGGACAGGCGCGTACCCGCGAGGAGATAGCCCGTTTCTTCAGCGGCTGGGAGCTGCTCGATCCAGGGATCACGCCCTCGCACGAGTGGCGCCCGGATCCCGACGAGCACGCGGAGAATGTCACTCTCAAGGAAGCGGCCTGCTACGTCGGTGTGGCACGCAAGCCCTGACCGGCCTCGATTCGCTTCGATCGGCGCCGACCGGCCCTGAACGCCGAAGCGGCCGGTGTCCTCGGGCGAGGGCACCGGCCGTTCGATACGCGGCGCGCCTACTGCGCGGCCGGTGAGTCGGCCGCCGGGCCGACCAGTTCGTCCAGGACGTCTTCCATGGTGACAAAGCCGATGACGGTTCCCTTGTCACCGGTCACGGCCGCGAGATGCGTTCCGGCGGCGCGCATCGCCGTCATGGTGTCGTCCAGCGGAGTGTCGATCTCGACCCGGATCACCGTGTGCAGCGCACTGCGGGGAAAGGGCCGGGTGCGCTCGGCGGCACCGAGCGCGTCCTTGATGTGCAGATAGCCGAGGATCGTGTCGTCGGGCCCGGTGACCGGCAGCCGGGAGAAGCCGGAGGACGCGGCGGCGCGCTCCAACTCCTGAGGTGTGATCCGGTGGTTGACGGTGACGGTCCTGCTGAGCGGGACCATCACCTCGCCCGCCGGGCGCGTACCGAGTTCCAGTGCGTCCCGCAGCCGCTCCCCGTCCGCCGGATCGAGCAGCCCTGCCTCGCTGGAGTCCTTGACCAGCCGGGCGAGTTCGTCGTCGGTGAAGACCGACGCCACCTCGTCCTTGGGCTCCACCTTCAGCAGCCGCAGGATGGCGTTGGCGAACGCGTTGATCCCGAAGATCACCGGACGCAGCGCACGGGTCAGCGCCACCAGGACGGGCGCCAGCGCGAGCGCGGTCGACGCGGGCGCCGCCAGCGCGATGTTCTTCGGCACCATCTCGCCGATCAGCATGTGCAGATAGGTCGCCAGAGTCAGCGCGATCACAAAGGCGATCGGATGGATCAGCGCCTCCGGCACACCGATCGTCTCGAACGGCGGCTCCAGCAGATGCGCGATCGCCGGCTCGGCGACGGCGCCCAGCACCAGCGAGGAGATGGTGATACCGAGCTGCGCGGTGGCCATGGCCGCCGACAGATGCTCAAGTCCCCACAGTGTGGTCTTCGCACGACGGCTGCCCTTGACCGCCAGAGGCTCGATCTGGCTGCGCCGTACGGAGATGAGGGCGAACTCCGCACCGACGAAGAACGCGTTGGTGAAGAGGGTGAACACGCCGATGGCGAGCTGCAGAACGGTCATCGGGCGTTCTCCGTGAGGTCGTTGGCCGGGGCGGACGCGGTGATCCGCACCCGGTCGGCGCGCCGGTGCTCTATCCGCAGGACGTCGAACCGCCAGCCGTCGATCTCCAGTGTGTCGGCGACGACGGGCAGCCGCTCCAGCCGGGTCGCGAGCAGGCCCGCGAGTGTCTCGTAGGGACCGTCCGGCGCGTCGAGACCGATCTCGGCGAGCTGGTCGAGCCGGACTCCGCCGTCCGCCTCCCAGACCTGGCGGCCGTCCGCGGTCGGCTCCTTCGGAAGCAGATCGGGTGTCTCGTCCGGATCGTGCTCGTCCCGTACCTCTCCGACGACCTCCTCGACGATGTCCTCCACGGTGGCGACACCGGCGGTGCCGCCGTACTCGTCGATCACCACGGCCATCGTCCTCGCCTCCCGCAGCCGCCGCAGCAGCCGGTCGACCGGGAGCGAGTCCGGGACGAGCAGCGGGCGGGTGGCCAGCTCGGTGACGGGAGTGTGGTCACGGCGGGTCTCGTCCAGCGCGAGGACATCGCGGATATGGACGGTGCCGATGACCTCGTCCAGCGTGTCGCGGTAGACCGGGAACCGGGACAGACCGGTGGCCAGGGTCAGCCGGGCGGCGTCACCCGCGGTGGCATGGGCCTCCAGGGCCCGGACATCCACCCGGGGCGTCATCACGTTCTCCGCGGTCAGCTCGGCGAGATGCAGTGTCCGTACGAACAGCTCGGCCGAGTCCGCCTCTATGGCGCCTTCCCGCGCGGAGTGGCGCGCGAGGGCGACCAGTTCCTCGGGCGTACGGGCGGAGGCCAGCTCCTCGGCGGGCTCCAGCCCGAACCGCCGTAC
>NZ_FMDK01000370.1 GCF_900091995.1 Streptomyces sp. MnatMP-M17 | reverse complement strand
CGGCGGCCCGTGGCGCCGTGCCGTCGCGGGCCGCCGCGACTGCCGGGCCGACGGGAAAGCCGGACCGCGCTGTCCACGACTGCCGGCACGGCACGTCCCTGCCGGGCACAAAGGTCCGCGGCGAGGGCAGCGAGCCCGGCAGGGACGCCACCGTCAATCGCGCGTACAGCGGGCTCGGCGCCACCTTCGAGCTGCTGCTGACGGCGTACGGCCGTGATTCCCTGGACGGCGCGGGACTGCCGCTGACCGCCAGCGTCCACTACGACCGGGAGTACGCGAACGCCTTCTGGGACGGCGAACAGATGGTCTTCGGCGACGGTGACGGCGAGATCTTCCTCGACTTCACGATCCCGGTCGATGTGATCGGCCATGAGCTGGCCCACGGAGTCACGCAGTACACGGCCAATCTCAACTACTACGGACAGTCGGGCGCGCTGAACGAGTCCATGTCGGACGTCCTCGGCTCTCTGGTCAAGCAGTTCACCCTGGATCAGACCGCCGATCAGGCCGACTGGCTGATCGGGCAGGGCCTGCTCGCGCCGCGTGTCACCGGCGTCGCGCTGCGCTCCATGAAGGCGCCGGGCACGGCGTACGACGACGATGTGCTCGGCAAGGACCCGCAGCCGGCCGTCATGGACGACTACGTCCGTACGAACCAGGACAACGGCGGAGTGCACATCAACTCCGGCATTCCCAACCACGCGTTCTATCTGCTCGCCGAGCGGCTGGGCGGAAAGGCGTGGGAGCGGGCGGGCCGGATCTGGTTCGACGTGCTGACCGGCGGCGAGCTGACGGCCGACGCGGACTTCGCGGACTTCGCCCGGCTGGCCGTCGCGGCGGCGCGGTCCCGCTTCGGGGACGGCGCGGAGCATGAGGCGGTGGTCAAGGCCTGGTCCCAGGTCGGCGTACCCACAACGGAGTGAGCCGGGAGCGTCGGCTACCGCGCCCGCCCTCCAGGCACTAGACAGGAGCCATGCGTATCGAAGTACGTCGTACGGGCGGTTTCGCGGGCATCGAGCGCAGGGCCGAGGTCGACACCTTACACCTGCCCGACGCCGACGCCCCCACCTGGCAGCACCTCGCCGAACAGGCCATGACGGACGCCTCCCGGGACCCCGGCTCCCCGGTGGTCCCCGACGGCTTCAGCTACCGGATCACGGTCGACGACCAAGAATTCCACTGCGCCGACCCCCACCTCTCCGAGTCCCAGCGCACCCTGATCTCCCGCGTCCTCAAGGAAGGCGCCTGAACGGGCCGGGCCGTATCACAGAATGGCGACCGCATGGCCACCAAGAAAATCCCCGTCACGCTCCCGGAGGAGCCGGTGGAAGCGGCACGGGGCTTAGGAGGAGCACGGAGCCTTCAACGATGCGGAAAGGGCCAAGGCAGATGCCCGGCTGCACGGATGGCTCCAGCCGCACGAGCACATGCGGGTACGAACATGGCCCGGCTGAACTGGGTGCTCTCGCAGATCAAAATCGAGCCGGTGACCGAGCGGCGCTCCGGCAGCCCGGTCCGCGGGCGGCCGGCTCAGAAGCCCAGTTTGCGGAGTTGCTTCGGGTCGCGTTGCCAGTCCTTGGCGACCTTTACGTGGAGGTCGAGGAAGACCGGGGTGCCGAGCAGGGCCTCGATGTGTTTGCGGGACTTGGTGCCGACCTCTTTGAGGCGCTTGCCCTTGGGGCCGATGATGATGCCCTTCTGGCTGGGGCGCTCGATATAGACGTTCGCGTGGATGTCCAGGAGCGGCTTGTCCGCAGGGCGGTCCTCGCGCGGGAGCATCTCCTCGACCACGACCGCGATCGAGTGCGGAAGTTCGTCCCGTACGCCTTCGAGCGCCGCCTCGCGGATCAGCTCGGCGACCATGACCTGCTCGGGCTCGTCGGTGAGATCGCCCTCCGGGTAGAGCGGAGGGCTCTCCGGGAGGAGCGGGACCAGCAGATCCGCCAGCAGGCCGACCTGCTTGTCGCCGACGGCCGAGACCGGGACGATCTCCGCCCACTCCAGACCGATTTCCTTGCCGAGCTGATCGATCGCGATCAGCTGCTCGGCGAGCGTCTTGGAGTCGACAAGGTCCGTCTTGGTGACGACGGCGACCTTCGGCGTCTTCTTGATGGCCGCCAGTTCCTTGGCGATGAACCGGTCGCCCGGGCCGAGCTTCTGGTCTGCGGGCAGACAGAAACCGATCACATCGACCTCGGCCCAGGTCGTCCGTACCACATCGTTCAGGCGCTCGCCGAGCAGGGTGCGCGGCTTGTGGAGGCCCGGGGTGTCGACCAGGATGAGCTGGGCCTCGGGACGGTGCACGATGCCACGGACGGTGTGCCGGGTGGTCTGCGGCCGGTTCGAGGTGATGGCCACCTTCTGACCGACGAGAGCGTTCGTGAGGGTGGACTTGCCCGCGTTGGGGCGGCCGACGAAGCAGGCGAAGCCCGCCCGGTGGGGGACTTCGGCTGTCTCGGGAGAGGAGGTACGAGCGCTCATGGCGCCCATTCTCCCCGATCGTTCACGCTGCGCCGACCAGATCGGCCATGACGGTCACCATCGAGGCGTCCCCGACAGCCGCGGACGGACCGTCGCCGGCCGGACCACCGAGCGCGGGTCAGCCCGCCTCGACGATCACCCGCAGCGTGCCGTCGGGGCCCGCCACCAGGACCGGGGTCCCCGCGCCGCCCAGATCGCGGACGGCCGCGCGGTCCTCCTCGGACGCCGTCTCCGCGTCGGTGACGACGGCCGCCGCCTCCAGTGAGTTCGCACCGCTGGCCACGGCCATCGCGACCGCGGTGCGCAGCGCGCTGAGCTTGAGGGAGGCCAGTTCCACGGTGCCGGCGACATACGTACGCCCGGTCTCGTCCCGTACGGCCGCGCCCTCCGGTACGCCGTTACGGGCGCGGGCGCTCCGGGCCAGAGTGATGATCTTGCGGTCCTCGGGGCCGAGGCCGGTGCCGGGATCGGTGCTCTCAGTCATATGCCGAGCATAGGCAGCGGGTTCGGCGCCTCCGCCAACGGGGAGACCGGGAAGCGCCCGGCTGTCAGCCCGCGACCCGCGACCCGCCGTCAGCAATCAGCCCGCGACCGGGTACAGCGAGCCGCGCCGGCCCTCCGGTGACGCCAGCCACTCCAGCTTCGCCGCCGTGTCCGCCTCCGGCAGCGGAGTGTGCAGCATGATCACCAGATCGGGCCTGGCCGGCACTCTGAGCTGGGTGGCCTCCAGCAGCAGGGTGCCGACCAGCGGGTTCACCAGCTCCTCGCGCACCTGTCCGGCCGGCGCGATGTCCCGCTGCTCCCACAGCCGGGCGAACTCGTCGCTGCGCTCCTTCGCCTCCCGCACCACCGCCTGGAATCCCTCGTCGTCCGGGCGCTCCGAACAGGCGGCGCGGAACTGCGCGACGATCCGCGGCGCGATCTCCTCCCAGTGCGTGATCCGTGTGCGGTAGATCGGATCGGTAAAGAAATTGATCAGGCAGTTCCGGGAGAACCCGGGCCGCAGACCGTGGACCACCGAGGCCGCGTCGTTGTACATGAGCACGTTCCAGTAGCCGTCCATGATGTGCGCGGGATACGGCATCCAGGCGTCGATCAGCCGCCGGAGCCCGGTGCACATACCGAGCGCCGCCGGATCCGCCTCGGGCTGAGGCGGATTGAGCCCGGCCAGCACATACAGATGGCGGCGCTCGGCGCCGCTCAGCCCAGTTCATGGTGGCGCTCAACTTCTCCGTACTGAATGTGGCCCTGCCCGTCCTCGGCGCCGATCTCGGGATGAGCCGGTCCGCGCTGCAATGGGCGGTCACCGCCTTCGCGTTGCCGTCCGGCGGCTTTCTGCTGCTCTTCGGCCGGATCGCCGATCTCTACGGCCGCCGCAGACTGTTCCTCACCGGCCTCGCCGTCTTCGGCGCGGCCTCGCTGCTGGCCACCCTGGCCCGGAGCCCGACGGTCTTCCTGGCGGGGCGCGCGCTCCAAGGGCTGGGCGCCGCCGTGATCGTCCCGACCGGGATGTCGCTGCTGACCACCACCTTCCCGGAAGGGCCGCAGCGCGACCGGGCACTGGGCATCAGCGGCACGCTGCTCTCGCTCGGCTTCACCATCGGCATGGTGCTGGGCGGTGTACTGACCGACACACTGGGCTGGCGCTCCACCATGGGGCTGCTGGCCGTCGCCGCGCTCGTCGTGCTCGCCCTGGCGCCCGGTCTGCTGCCCGAGTCCCGTACCACCGACCGGCCACGGCTCGACATCCCGGGCGCGGTGACCGTGACAGGCGGACTGCTGGCCGTGATCTACGCCCTGTCGACCGCCGCCGACCACGGTTTCGGCGGCGCGGATGTGCTGGTCACCCTGATCGCGGGCGTCGCACTGCTGGTGGCCTTCGTCCTGGTCGAGGCGCGCAGTGCCGCGCCGCTGGTCTCCCTGCCCATGCTGCGCCGACGCACCGTGGCCTTCGGCAATCTGGGCGGTCTGGTCACCTTCTCGATGATGAGCACGGTCGTCTTCGTCCTGACTCTCTATCTCCAGGACTCGCTCGGGCTGTCCGCCTTCGAGACCGGGCTGGTCTTCGGGCTCCAGGGCGTGCTGTCCGTGGTCGCGGGTTCGCTGGCCGTCCGGCTGATCGGCCGCTTCGGTGCCCGTCGCGCCCTGGCCGTGTCCCTGCTCGGCCAAGGGCTGTTCACCGCGGCGCTGCTGGGCCTGGGCAGCGGCTCGGGCGTCGTGCTGGCGACCGTCGGTGTCTCGCTGGCGAGCATGTGCCATCTCGTCGCGGTCATCTCGTACGGACTGACCGTGACCTCGCGCGTCCCCGACAAGGAGCAGGGGCTCGCGACGGGTCTGGTGACCACGACTCAGCAGGTCGGTATCACCGTCGGTATCCCGCTGCTGGGCGCGGTGGCGGCGGCTCGGACCGTGCTGTACGACGGAGTACGGCTCGTCCTGGCCGTGGACGCGGCGATCGTGGTTACGGCGGCACTGCTGGTGGCGGTCGGCCTCCGCACCCGACAGCCCTGACGGCCTCGTCGCCCCTGACGGCGGACGTCACGGCCCTGACCGCGCTCAGGGCTTTCAGGGCCGGTCGAGCCGCAGCCGCTCCGCTCTCGGCAGACCGGCCACCACCAGGTCGTACGAGTCCTCGATCAGCTCCCGCACCATCCGCGCGGGCAGCTCTCCGACCGTCACCGTGTTCCAGTGGCGCTTGTTGAGATGCCAGCCGGGCACGATCGCGGTATGCGCCTCGCGGAGCCGGATCGCCTCCTCCGGATCGCACTTGAGGGCGACCTTCAGCGGCTCCTCCTCCAGCGAGCAGAACGCGAAGATCTTGCCACCGACCCGGAAGACGGTCAGCTCAGGGCTGCGTGGGAACGGGACGTCCTCGGACGTCCCGTTCAGCCCCAGGCACCAGGCCCGCAGCTCCTCCGGTGTCACGCGGCGGGCTCCTCCTTGCGCACCGGCTCCACCAGGACCGTGACGATCTTGTTGCGGCGGCCGGCCGGGGACTCCGCCGTCAGCCGCAGGCCGCGCCCGTCGGGCAGCTCGACCTTGGCGCTCGCTCCGGCGATCGGGACGCGGCCCAGCGCCTTGGCCAGCAGTCCGCCGACCGTCTCCACATCCTCGTCGTCGTACTCGTCGAGCCCGAACAGCTCGCCGAGATCACCGATGTCGAGCCGGGCCGTGACCCGGTAGGAGCCGTCGCCGATCTCCTCGACCGGCGGCAGCTCGCGGTCGTACTCGTCGGTGATCTCACCGACGATCTCCTCCAGGATGTCCTCGATCGTGACGATGCCGGCCGTGCCGCCGTACTCGTCGATGACGACCGCGACATGGCTGCGCTCCTGCTGCATCTCGCGGAGCAGATCACCGGCGTTCTTGGTGTCCGGGACAAAGGCGGCGGGCCGCATCGCCGTGGAGACCAGATCGCTCTCCGAGTCCCGGTTGATATGGGTCTTTCTGACCAGGTCCTTGAGATAGACGATGCCGACTATGTCGTCCTCGTTCTCACCGGTCACCGGGATCCGGGAGAAGCCGGAGCGCAGGGCCAGCGTCAGCGCCTGTCTGATCGTCTTGTAGCGCTCGATACAGACCAGGTCGGTGCGCGGGACCATGACTTCCCGTACGAGGGTGTCGCCCAGCTCGAAGACGGAGTGGACCATTCGCCGCTCGTCGTCCTCGATGAGGGACTCCTGCTCGGCGAGATCGACCAGGGCCCGCAGCTCGGCCTCGCTGGCGAACGGGCCTTTGCGGAAGCCCTTGCCCGGCGTGAGGGCATTGCCGAGGAGGATCAGCAGCTGCGGGATCGGGCCCATGATCCTGGCGAGCGGCAGCAGCACATACGCCGAGGCCGTCGCCGTGTTCAGCGGATGCTGACGGCCGATGGTGCGCGGCGAGACGCCCACCGCGACATACGAGACGAGGACCATCACACCGATCGCGACGACCAGCGCCGACCAGGTCTCCTCGAACTCGTTGAGACAGACATACGTCACCAGCACTCCGGCCGCCATCTCACAGGCGACCCGGACCAGCAGGGCCACATTCAGATAGCGCGTCGGATCGGCGGCGATCTGCTCCAGCTTGGCCGCGCCGCGCCGCCCTGAGCGGACGGCCTCGGCCGCCCGGAAGCTGGAGACCCGGGCGAGGCCCGCCTCGGCCGACGCCGCCAGCCAGGCGACGACGACCAGGGCGACCGCTCCGACGATCAGTTGCGCGGTCACGAGACGGTCGGCGCGGGGGACGGACCCGTGAGCCCCTGTTCGGATCGCCAGCTGTCGACGATCGCGGCCTGGAGGCCGAACATCTCGGCCTTCTCGTCCGGCACTTCATGGTCGTAACCGAGGAGATGCAGCACACCGTGGACGGTGAGGAGCTGGAGCTCCTCGTCCATGGTGTGCCGCGTCGGGGCTTCCTCGCCCTGCTTCTTCGCCACCTCCGGACAGAGGACGATGTCACCGAGGAGCCCCTGCGGAGGCTCCTCGTCGTCCTTGACCGGCGGACGCAGCTCGTCCATCGGGAAGGACATGACATCCGTCGGTCCCGGCAGATCCATCCACTGGATATGGAGCTGCTCCATGGCCGCCTCGTCCACCACGATCACCGACAGCTCGGAGAGCGGGTGGATACGCATCCGGGTGAGCGCGTAGCGGGCGACATCGAGGATCGCCTGCTCGTCGACCTCGGTGCCTGACTCGTTGTTGACGTCGATCGACATGGTGCGCTCTTGTTCTACTTCCCGTTTCGGCCGTCGTTGCGGCTGTCGTACAGCTCGTACGCGTCGACGATACGGCCGACGAGCTTGTGCCGTACGACATCCTTCGAGGTGAGACGGGAGAAGTGCACATCGTCCACGCCTTCCAGGATGTCCTGGACCTGGCGCAGACCGCTCTTCGTGCCGCCGGGAAGGTCGACCTGGGTGATGTCACCGGTGATGACTATCTTCGATTCGAAGCCGAGCCTCGTGAGGAACATCTTCATCTGCTCGGGGCTGGTGTTCTGGGCCTCGTCGAGAATGATGAACGCGTCGTTGAGCGTGCGGCCCCGCATGTACGCCAGCGGCGCGACCTCGATCGTGCCCGCCGCCATCAGCCGCGGGATCGAGTCGGGATCGAGCATGTCGTGCAGTGCGTCGTAGAGCGGGCGCAGATACGGGTCGATCTTCTCGTAGAGCGTCCCGGGCAGGAAGCCGAGCCGCTCACCCGCCTCGACGGCGGGCCTGGTCAGGATGATCCGGTTGACCTGCTTGGCCTGGAGGGCCTGGACCGCCTTGGCCATGGCGAGATAGGTCTTGCCCGTACCGGCGGGACCGATGCCGAAGACGATCGTGTGCTGGTCGATCGCGTCGACATACCGCTTCTGGTTCAGGGTCTTGGGGCGGATGGTCCGGCCCCGGCTGGACAGGATGTTCTGGGTGAGTACCTCGGCGGGGGTCTCGGCGCCGTCCGCACCGCCGTTCTCGCTCGCCCTGAGCATGGCGATGGAACGTTCCACTGCGTCCTCCGTCATCGGCTGACCGGTGCGGAGCACCAGCATCATCTCGTCGAACAGGCGCTGGACGAGCGCGACATCCGCCGCGCTGCCGCTCGCGCTGATCTTGTTGCCCCGGACATGGATGTCCGCGGCCGGGAACGCCTTCTCGATCACACGGAGCAGGGAATCCCCTGAGCCCAGGACCGTCACCATGGGGTGATTGGCGGGGACGGTGAAGTGGGTACGTGCCTGCCCCTCCGCGGGGGTCCGGGCTGTAGGTGTCTGAGTCATGGGCCGGCGCTGTGGCCTGCGCATACCTCCCGTTGCAGGGTTCTCGCTGCTCGACAACCTCTGAGGTACCAGCGTACGGCTCCGCACTGACAAGCCCCAGGGCTTTTACCCGTGCCGTTCCTGAACCTTGCGATACGTACCGGGGCGAGCTCGCGGTACGAGCCCGGGCGACGGGCGTCCGCACCGGCCCGGGCTCAGCCCGAGCGGCCGAAACCGATGGTCGGTACGGCCCTGCGCAGCGGCCACGGCCTGCTCGGCGCGGGCAGCAGCTCCTCCAGGAAGGCATAGCGCCGCAGGGCCGCCGGATCCTGGTCCGAGCAGGCCTGCACGTACTGCCACCAGGCCGCGACCTCCGACCAGCCGGGCGCGGAGAGCGAGCCGCCGAACTCCTGGACCGAGAGCGCGGCGGTCAGCCCGGCGAAGGCCAGCCGGTCCGCGAGCGGCCAGTCGGCGAGCGTACCGGTGACATAGCCCGCCACGAAGACATCGCCCGCGCCCGTCGGATCCAGGGCCTCCACCGCGATGGCCGGGACCTCGGCGGTCTCGCCGGTGGCGCCGTCCACGGCGTACGCGCCCTCCGCGCCCAGCGTGACGACGGCGACCGGCACCCGCTCGGCGAGCAGCCGCGCGGCTGCCTTGGGACAGTCGGTACGGGTGTAACGCATGGCCTCCTCGGCGTTGGGCAGGAAGGCCTCGCAGTGCTCCAGATCGGCCAGTCCCGCGAGATCCCAGCGGCCCGACTCGTCCCAGCCGACATCGGCGAAGATCCGCGCGCCGTGGCGGACGGCGCGGGCGATC
>NZ_FMDK01000966.1 GCF_900091995.1 Streptomyces sp. MnatMP-M17 | reverse complement strand
GCGGGCGTGGCCCCCGCGCCCGCCGATGCCGGACAATAGGAGTCATGGCCGCCACCTCTCACAGCTCTCTCGCCTCCCCCGCCTCCCTCTCGGAACACCAGCCTCCGATGGGCCTGCGCGAGCGCAAGAAGCTCAAGACCAGGATCGCGATCCGCCGGGCGACCTACAGGCTGATCGTCGAGCAGGGGTACGAGGCGACGACCATCGAGCAGATCGCGGAGGCGGCCGAGGTCTCGCCCTCGACCGTCTTCCGCTACTTCCCGACGAAGGAAGACATCGTCCTGACCGACGAGTACGACCCGGTCATGGCGGCGCTGTTGCGCTCCCGGCCTGCCGGTGAACCTCCGCTGGAGTCCATCCGGTTCATCCTGGACGAGGCGACGCGCGCCATGATGAGCACCGACTACGACGAGGTGATCCAGCGCACCAGGCTGATGGTCGAAGTCCCGGCCGTCCGGGCCAGGATGACCGAGACCATGTCGTCGACGGCCAAGCTGCTCACCGACGCGCTGGTGGAGCGCACCGGCAGGGACGCGGACGACTTCGAGGTGCGGATCTTTGTCGCCGCCGTGCTGGGCGCCCTGCGGGAGATCACTCTCTACTGGGGAGAGCGCGGCAGTCAGGACGATCTGAGCGCCCTGATCCACCGCGCTCTGGACAACCTGGCGGCCGGTCTGCGGCTGTGACGGGCGGGACGACGGTGTGACGAGCCGCGCCGAACGGACAGGACCTACCGCAGCCGCGCCGTGATCGTCTTCGGGCGCTGGTACTCGTGCAGCGCCAGCGTGCTCAGGTCCGTACCGTGGCCCGAGGAGCCACGCCCGCCGTGCGGAAGCTCCGCCGTCTGGACGAGATGGCAGTTGAGCCAGGCCTCGCCCGCGTTCAGCCGTCCGGCGAGGTCCAGTCCCGTCGGCAGATCACGCGTCCAGACACTCGCGGCGAGCGCCTGCGGCACACCGTTCGCCAGGGCGAGCGCGTCCTCGACCGTGTCCGCCGCCTGGACGGTGAGCAGCGGGCCGAAGACCTCCTCCACCACCGCGGGATCGTCGTCGGGCAGATCGGCGAGCACACGCGCGGGCCGCCAGAAGCCGCCCTCCTCGCCTTCCCCGAGGGCCAGTTCGCCGGTCGCGGTCACCTTCGCGGCGGAGGCGCCGATGATACGGTCGTAACGCGCCGCCTGGTCCGCGTTGTTGAGCGGACCGAAGTCCCGGCCCGCGCGGCGTTCGCGCATCGCGTCGGAGAGCAGGGCGACGGCGGACTCGTAGTTCTCGCGGAGCGTGATCACCCGCGCGGGCACGGCGCAGCTCTGGCCGGCGTTGTACGTGGTCGCGGCGGCCAGCTCCGTCCAGGTGTCCTCGGGCGCCTCGGGCAGCACGACGACCGGACTGTTGCCGCCCAGTTCCAGACTGACGCGCCGGGTGCCCGCCCGCGCCGTCACATCGGCTCCGGCGAGCGCGCTCCCGGTGAAGGCCACCATGTCCACCTCGGACGCCACCAGCAGCCGGCCGGTCTCCCGGTCGCCCGGCACCGTCCGTACGACCGACTCGCCGAGCGCCTCGCGGGCGTGCTCGGCGAGCAGGATCAGCGAGTCGGGCGTCGTCTCGGCGGGCTTGACCACCACCGTGTTCCCGGCGGCGAGCGCGGGCGCGCACCGCCACGTCGCCATCATCAGCGGGTAGTTCCACGGCACGACCACACCGACGGCACCGAGCGGCTCCCAGCGCACCCAGCTCTCATGGCCCGCGACAAAACTTCCTGCGGCCGGCGCCGCCTGCGTACGCGCCGCCCAGGCGTAGAAGCGGAAGAGATCCGCCGCCTGCTCCACCTCACCGGCCGCCTCCTCGGCAGGCTTGCCCGTACCGGCCCGCTCCAGCCCGGCGTACTCGTCGGCGTGCTCCTCGATCAGCCCGGCGAGACGGTCGAGCCGCCGTGACCGTTCCCTCGGAGTCAGCGCCCGCCAGCCGGTGAAGGCCCGGCGTGCCGCGCCGACGGCGTCGGCGATCCGCTGCTCCCGGGCGACGGGAAAGTCGCCGCGTATCCGTCCGGTACGGGGGTCGGTGAGCGCGAGAGCGTGCAAGGGAGCCTCCATCAGCGAATGTCGTAGGCGCGCGATCAGCGGATGTCGTAGGCGCGCAGCCACAGTTCCAAGGTGAGTACGAGCCACAGCTTGCCGCCCTGTCTCGGCAGCAGCGCGCCCTCGCCGCGCATCCACGCGCGTACGGTGTCCTGCCGGAAGAGCCCTCGGGCGCGTGCCTCGCGGCCCAGCAGCAGATCGCCCGCCAGCTCGCGCAGCGGTCCGCCGAGCCACTGCTGGACCGGTACGCGCATCCCGCTCTTGGGCCGGTCCACGACCGTGCCGGGCAGCAGATCCCGTACGGCCTCCTTCAGCACCCACTTCTCCACCGCGCCGTTCAGCTTCCACCGAGGCGGAGTGGCGAAGGCATGGTCCACCACGCGGCGGTCGAAGAGCGGCGCGCGGCCCTGGAGCGACTGCGAGGCGGTGAGCCGTTCGACCTTGGTGAGGATGTGATGGGCGCCCTTGGTCCGCAGATTGCAGTGCAGGAGCTGGTTGAGGAGATGGTCCATCCGGCCCTCGCGCGCCTCGGGCCGCAGATACGGCGTGACGAAGCGCTCGGGCCGTGGCGCGGTGGCGAGGGCGTCGAGCGTCTCCGGTGTGAGCAGCTCGGGAAGATCGGTGTAGCACTTGCGGTACGAGCGGAGATACGTGGTCTCACGCGCGGCCCTGCCCGGGTCGCCGGTCTCACCGGCCTCGCCGGAAAACGCCGCCATCTCGTCACGGTGCATCTCGTGGACCAGCATGGGCAGGTTCTTCGGCCCGCCGAACACCGGATCGCCGCCCTCGCCGTTGAGCACGACCCGTAGCCCGTCGCCCGCCACGGCCTCGGCGAGCATCAGATTGGGCACGGTCAGCGGATCGCCCACCGGGCTGTCGAGCAGCGCGGCGGCCTCCGCGAGCCGGGCGGCCACGGCGTCCCCGGACACCGTGAGCACCCGGTGGCGGGTGTGGCAGTGTGCGGCGACCAGGCCCGAGTAGCCCAGTTCATTCGGAAGTTCGTCACCGAAGCTGATGGAGTACGTGTGCACGGGATGGGCGTGCAGCTTGGCGGCGAGCGCGGTCACCAGCGAGCTGTCGACACCGCCGGAGAGCAGGACGCCCACGGCCTCGGCCGCCGGCAGCCGGCGCGCGGTGGCCTCCTCCAGCAGTTCGCGCAGCCGTAGCGCGTAACTCGACGACGAGGCGCCGTCGTTCTCGATCCCGTCGTTCTCGATCAGCTCCTGCGGCTCCCAGTAGTGCTCCTCCGCCAGGCTCCCGTCCGCCGCGAGCCGCAGACACCGGCCCGGCAGCACTTCGCGTACTCCGCGCAGGAGTGTCTCCTCGCCCGGGAGATAGGCGAAGGTCAGGAAGGAGCGTACGGCGGCCAGTTCGAGGCCGGTGCCGAGCGCGGGCCAGCGGCGCAGGGCCCGCAGCGAGGTGGACGCGGCCCAGCAGCCGGCGGCGCGGGCGTAGAAGAGAGTGCGGGCGCCGACATGGTCGCGGATCAGGACCAGTGCGCCGTCCTCGTGCACGGCGAGCGCGAACATGCCTTCCGCCGCGCGGATCCCGTCCGTACCGAGCCGTGCCCAGCAGCGCAGCAGCAGCTCTCCGTCGGGGCAGTCGGGCGGCGCGGGCGCGCCGGCCATGGCGAGGGCGGCGAGCAGTTCGGGCCGGTTGTGGAGAGTGACCTCGCCAACGGCGGTGCGGCCGTACGCGGTGAACGGGCCCGTTGCATGGCCCGGTTCATCCTCGATCAGCGCCAGCGCGGGCCCTTCGGGACGTACGGAGGCGCCCGTCGCCGCCAGTTGGTCCCTGGCGTGCCCGGGATCCGCCGCCAGGAAGGCGCTGAACCTCGCCATGGTCACGCTCCTTGTGCCTTGTGCCTTGTGCCTCGCGGGATACGGCTTGTCCGCTGCCGCTCAGCCGAAGTCGTCGTCGCTCCAGCTACCGCCGTCGTCGGAGTTCCAGCCGTCCCCGGAATCCCAGTCGCCGCCGTCGCCGCCATCGCCGCCGGTGTCACCGCTCGTGTCACCGCCACCGCCGTCGCCGCCGCCGGAGGAGCTGCTCTGGGCCTGCTGCCGCAGCTCTTCCTCCTCCTCCGGGCTGAGGCTCACCGGCGGATACTGCGCGGCCGTGACGGCCAGCGTCGCCAGACCGAGTCCGCCCAGCAGGACACCCATGCGCCCCCCGAACGAGGTCCTGTTGACCAGGACCGTTCCGTCCTGGCCCCAGACCGTACGGCCGTAGCCGATGTCCCGGCCGTACACGACGCTGCCGTCCGCGAACTGCCGTTTGACGATCCGCTGCCCGAGCAGCTCGTCGGTGCCGGAGGCGCCCCGGTTGTCGTGCCAGCGCACGGTCGTACCGCCCTCGCGCCGCCGCCACTCCTCGCGCCCGTCCTCGTACCGCCGGTGGACGCTCCGGTCGGCGAGCAGCTCATCTCTGTACGGAATTTCGCGTGGCCGGTTCATCGCCTCTTGTCCTTATATCGCCGGGCCGGTCCTTATATGGCCGGCCGGTCCGTCGGCCAGGTCATGAAACCGGCCGTACGCAGCTCGCGCAGACCGGTCCACAGGGAGTGGCTGGGCATTCTCGGTCCGCGTACCACGCGCAGGACCGTACGGAGCAGCCGCGCCGGAGGGACGGACTCCACCTCGGCGAAGCGCCCGCCGGCGAGCCAGTCGCGCTCGCGCGGTTCGAGCGCGGACGGCAGTGCCTGCGTATCGTCGTGGCCGTCGTCCGGCTGGGCGGGCGCCGGGCCGTGCGGTGAGACCAGGTGCAGAGCGGCGGCGTGCCGAGGTACGAGGCCCATCGAGGCGACCCGTACACCGGGACCGCCAGCACCGGCGACATCGGCGCGTACCCGCGCGGTGAGGGCGATCCCGGCGGTGCTCGCGTCGTGCAGGACATGCACGGTGGCGCCGTCCACCCGGCCGAGCCCGGCGACAAGCCGCGGATCGAGCGGCAGACCGTCGGCGGCGAGCACCGGGCAGGCGCCCTCCAGATGGATGTCGTTGGCGAGCAGCATCCGGGCCACGGAGCGGCTCTGACAGACGAGCAGCCTGGGCAGCCCGTAGTCGTAGAGGTCGGGCTCCTCGGGCTGAGCCGGTGCCGGTCGCTGCGGCTGCGGCTCTGCCCGTACGGTACGGGCCTCCGGCACAGGCCCCAGCAGCCCGGGCACCTCGCCGTACCGCCGCAGCGCCTCCTCGAACCGCTCGTACCGTACGGGTGGCGCCGGAGTGAGCGGAATCCGGCGCGGCACGGTGTGCAGCGGGCGCAGGACACGGCACATCTCGTAGTAGAGCTGACGCTCGGTGAACCGGATACGCGCCGGCGCGCCCGCGCGGGCCACCGCCGTGGCGAGTGCGCGGTCGAGGAG
>NZ_FMDK01000513.1 GCF_900091995.1 Streptomyces sp. MnatMP-M17 | reverse complement strand
CGCGGGCGCCGGCGGCGGCACCACCAGCGTGCTGCGCTCCCTGGCCGCCCAGGCCCTCGCCCTGGGCGCCCGCGTCGACGTCATCGACCCCAGCAACACCGCGCAGGCCTGGGCGCGCGGCCTGCCCGGCGTCACCTACCTGTCGCGGATCGCCGCCATCCACGACCACCTGCTGCTGACCGTCGCCGCCCTGCAGGACGGCTGCGCGAACTGGGACGGAGGATGGCCGGGCCGGCGCGTCCTGGTCGTGGAGAACACCGGCACCATCGCCTACGGCCTGCGCCAGTACTGGATGCACACCCGCCCCGAGACCCAGCTGGAGGAAGCGCCCGGCGTCGAGGCGCTCGCCGTGCTGCTGGCCACCGGCTGCTCCTTCGGCGTGCAGGTCCTGGCCGGCAACCCCCGCGGCGACATCCCCGGCCTCGGGCACGTCCCCACCCACCAGGTCTTCACCACCCGGCTCCTGGCCTGCGGCGGACCCACGCTGTGGAAGCGGGTCGCCCCGGAGATCTGGGCGCCCCCGGCCAGCTCCGCGATCCCCGGCCGCATGCACCTGGTCGACGACGGCCGCACCACCGCCGTGCAGGGCCTCTACTTCACCGACGACGAGGCACGCACCTTCGCCCGCGGTCTTCCCACCCCGAGGCGGACCGCATGATGCCAATCCTGCCAAGTCGCCGCATCCCGGCGGCTGTTCACCTCACCTGCGGCCCGGGCCTGCGCGAGGCCCGGCGCAGCGAGCACCCGCTGATCGGACTCACCGCCGGCAACCGGCCCGTACGCCTGACGCCTAGGGACGGCCACCTGCTGCTCGTCGCGCCGGCCGGCATGGGCACCAGCACCGTCCTGCGCACCCTCGGGGCGCAGCACCTGGCCGCCGGGGGACACCTCGACATCCTCGACGTCCACCTCGGCGAGCACCCGTGGGCCCGCGGCCTGGAGCGCGTGTCCTACCTCGATACGGCCGAGACGATCACCGCGCACCTGCACGGCCTCGCCCACCAGGCCCGGCGCCGCGCCGAAGCGGGCCGCCCCGGCCCGTGGCGGCTGGTGCTGGTGGAGGACTGCGGCACCACCGACGTCCTCCTCCACCACCACCTCGACGCCCGGCCCAACGGCACGCCCCTGGACGCGCTGACCGCCGTGCTCGCCCACGGCCGCCTGGCCGGGATGCAGGTGGCCTTGGCCTGCCAGGCCATCCCGCCGCCGCTCGCGCACATCGCCGCCGACC
>NZ_FMDK01000206.1 GCF_900091995.1 Streptomyces sp. MnatMP-M17 | reverse complement strand
CCCGCCTGCCGTCGGCCGTCCTCGGACAGTCTGGTGTCGTGCATACGGCGCTCCTCAACCACTCGCGCCCGCATCAGGGCAAGCCGGTTGGCGCGGTAGCGGAGCCCGACGGGCGCGCCGTTGAGATTGCCGACGACCAACGGATAGGTGGTGGCGAGCCGTTCCTGCTCCTCCTGGGTGAGGGAGTCGAAGAACGCGGCGAGGCGCTTCGGCGGCGAAGCGGGATTCGGCAGCTGCCGAACGCCTGTCCGGCCTCGCTCCCAGGCGTCAAGCGCGGCTTTCAGCGGCTCGCCCGGGCCGCGTTGACGCTGGACGGCGGTCCAGCCGGTGGTCGACAGCATCACGAACACGACGGCGAGGGCGAGCAGGGCGCGCCAGACGTTGAGAGTGGGGGAGGAGTCTAAAGAGGTCACTGTTCAACCAGACTAGGACGGGCGCGGGAGTCCTCGCGACACGGGTGATACGGATCACGGACGGGTGAGGGTTGAACCGAAGGTAACCTCACCGGCCGTGCAGGCGGCGCGCACGCTCCGGCGCGTTTTGGGTGTACGGCGGGCCAGACGGGTGTACGGAGGATCGGCGGAGCAGGACGCATCCGCCGCGTGTGTTGCGTGTGTTACGGAGAAAGGGCGTGCGGATACGGAGACGTGCGTGGACGTGCGGATACGGAGAAGGAGGGATCAGCCGCGTGTACGGCGGACCGGGCGGGCCGTCGGCCCGCCGCGTGCTCCGGCCGTCCACCAGTCCTCGGCGAGCGCGGGACCGAGATGGTCGAGATACCTCTCGGACAGATCGCGCAGTGTCTCCAGGCTCGCGTCCTGGCCCTGGCCCCAGAGCCGGCCCGTCACCCGCATCACACCGGTGAACGCGGCGACGGCCACCCGGGGTCGCGGATCGGTGTCCACGTCCAGGCCCTCGCGGTCGGCGAGCAGTTGGGAGAGCCCTTCCTCAAGACCGGCGGAGCGGCGCAGATGGACGGCGAGCAGGGCCGGCGTCGACTCGATCATCCGGTACGTCCGCATATACAGCTCGACCGGTACGACCGACTGGATCGTCTCGCCGACCGAGGTCCAGGCGGAGTCGACGGCGTTGCGCATCGCCTCCATCGGCCCTTCCGCGGCGGGCCGTCCGCGCAGTGCCTCGACAAACTTGTTCTCCACCATCTCCACGACGGCGAAGGCGACTTCTTCCTTGCTGGCGTAGTAGCGGAAGAAGGTGCGCTGCGAGACCTCGACGGCGTCGGTGATCTCGTCAATGGTGGTCTGCTCGTAGCCCTGGGCGGTAAACCGTTCGAGTGCCTCGCGCAGCAGGGCGTCGCGGGTGCGCTGCTTCTTGCGGGCGCGCAGTCCGCTCGGCTGTTCAGCCGCTGATATCTGATCCTGCCCGGCGGCTGTGTCCGGCCCGAGGGTCACCGAATGGTCCTCATTCCACCGCTTTCCATCTTCATTCGACTGGATCGGTCGAAAATCGACCGGCTCAGACGAACTGTGAGCTACGTGACAGTTACCAACTTGTGAAATGGTTTGTCAACTGTCAGTGGCTGACATTAGCGTACCCGGTATGACTAGTCAGACCACCGTCGACAAGGCGCCACAGAGCCCGGAATACCCGGCGCCCGCGCCAACCAAGGGACTGCGTGGCCATCCCTGGCTGACCCTTTTCTCCGTGGCGATCGGCGTCATGATGGTGGCGCTCGACGGCACCATTGTCGCGATCGCGAACCCTGCCATCCAGAAGGACCTCGGCGCCACTTTCGCCGATGTGCAGTGGATCACCAACGGTTACTTCCTCGCCCTCGCCGTGGCGCTGATCACCGCGGGCAAGCTCGGTGACCGCTTCGGCCACCGGCAGACCTTCCTCATCGGAGTCACCGGATTCGCCGCGGCCTCCGGAGCCATCGGCCTGTCCGACAGCATCGCTCTGGTCATCGTCTTCCGAGTGCTCCAGGGCCTCTTCGGCGCGCTGCTGATGCCGGCCGCGCTCGGCCTGCTGCGTGCCACCTTCCCGGCCGAGAAGCTCAATATGGCCATCGGTATCTGGGGCATGGTCATCGGTGCCTCCACCGCGGGCGGCCCGATCCTCGGCGGTGTGCTGGTCGAGCATGTGAGCTGGCAGTCCGTCTTCTTCATCAATGTGCCGGTGGGCGTGATCGCCCTCGTGGTCGGCGCCGTGATCCTCCGGGACCACCGGGCGGAGAACGCCCCGAAGTCCTTCGACATCCTCGGCATCCTGCTGCTCTCCTCCGCGATGTTCTGTCTGGTCTGGGCGATCATCAAGGCGCCCGTCTGGGGCTGGGGCTCCGGTACGACCTGGCTGTTCATCGGTGTCTCGGCGGCCTGCTTCGTCCTCTTCGGCTTCTGGGAGACCAAGGTCAAGGAGCCGCTCGTACCGCTGGGGCTCTTCAAGTCCGTACCGCTCTCCGCCGGTGTGGTGCTGATGGTGCTGATGGCCGTGGCCTTCCTGGGCGGCCTCTTCTTCGTCACCTTCTATCTCCAGAACGTGCACGGCATGAGCGCGGTCGACAGCGGTCTGCATCTGCTGCCGCTCACCGGCATGATGATCGTCGGCTCGCCGCTGGCCGGTGTGCTGATCACCAAGGCCGGCCCGCGTATCCCGCTGGCAGGCGGAATGGCGCTGACGGCGGCGGCCATGTTCGGTATGTCCACGCTGGAGACCGGCACCGGCAGCCTCGCCATGTCGATCTGGTTCGCGCTGCTCGGCCTCGGCCTGGCGCCGGTGATGGTGGGCGCGACCGAGGTCATCGTGGGCAATGCCCCGATGGAGCTGTCCGGAGTGGCCGGCGGGCTCCAGCAGTCCGCCATGCAGATCGGCGGCAGCCTCGGTACGGCCGTGCTGGGCGCCGTCATGGCCTCGAAGGTCTCCAACGACCTGCCGGGCAACTGGACCGACGCCGGTCTGCCGCCGCTCAACTCCGCGCAGGCGGAAGCGGCGGCCGAGGCGGTCCAGGTCGGTGTGCCTCCGGTGGAGCCGGGCACGCCCGCCGAGATCGCCGAGAAGATCACGGGCGTCGCCCACGACACATTCATGTCCGGGATGGGCCTGGCCTGTCTGGTCGCGGCCGGTGTCGCGACCGTGGCGATCTTTGTCGCGCTGCTGACGAAGAGTGGAGACAACGCGGAGGCGGCGGGCGGAGGAGTGCACATCTGACGTCAGCCCTCTGGTGACATCGCGTCAACTCAGCGCCTACGACAGCCCCGCCGGAACGTTCCGGCGGGGCTGTCGCCTATCCGGGTGGAGAGTGCCGTGGACCCTTTCCGAGGCCGAGCGCCGCAGGTCAGAGTGGCGTTGACCGATTTCGTCACACACGGGGACCGATCCATATGCGCAAGATCATGCTCATGCTCAGCACTCTGCTCGCAGTCATGTTCACCACTGTGCTCACCACACCGCCGGCCGGCGCCGAGGCGGCCCCGCCGCCGCGTCTTGGCGCGTGTGCCACGGGCGAGCTGTGTTTCTGGGCGAAGGCGGACTTCCAGGGCGCGCGGCAGACACGCGAACTGTCCGGTACGGAGATCGGGAGCTGTGTACCGCTCGCACCGGGTACGACCGCCCAGTCGCTGGCCAACCGCACCGGACGGAATGTGACCACCTATCAGTCCGTGGAGTGCGAGGAGACCGGGGAGTTCGAGACATATCCGGGCAAGGGCACCTGGGTACCCGGCTCGCCGTACCGCGTACGGGCGTTCAAGCTGTGGGAACGCTGACGTTCCACGGGCGTCGGCCGGCGGCCGTGGAATGGGCCGAGGGCGGCAGGACCGACCGGTCCCACCGCCCTCGTACACCGATCCGCGAACCGCTGTCAGGCGTCGCCGCCCGCCGCGCCCGGGTCGGCGGCCGAGGCGTCCAGCAGTCGGTAGCGGTCCACAGCCTGCTTCAGCACCGAACGGTCGACCCGGCCCTCCCTCGCCAGCTCGGTCAGCACTCCGAGCACGACCGACTGCGCGTCGATATGGAAGAAGCGACGGGCCGCGCCGCGCGTGTCCGCGAAGCCGAAACCGTCCGCGCCCAGCGACTGGTACGTACCGGGAACCCAGCGCGCGATCTGGTCGGGCACCGAACGCATCCAGTCGGAGACCGCCACGAACGGGCCCTCCGCGCCGGAGAGCTTCCGCGTCACATACGGGACGAGCTGCTCCTCCTCCGGGTGGAGCAGATTGTGCCGCTCCACCTCGACGGCCTCACGGCGCAGCTCGTTCCAGGAGGTCGCCGACCAGACGTCCGCCCTGACGTTCCACTCCTCGGCGAGCAGCCGCTGAGCCTCCAGCGCCCAGGGCACGGCCACACCGGAGGCCATGATCTGCGCCGGGATCGAGCCCTGCTCGCCGCGCCTGAAGAGGTGGATTCCCTTGAGGATGCCCTCCACGTCCACATCGGCCGGCTCGGCCGGGTGCTGGATCGGCTCGTTGTAGACGGTGAGGTAGTAGAAGATGTCTTCGCTATCGGGCCCGTACATCCGGCGCAGACCGTCCTTGACGATATGCGCGATCTCGAAGCCGTACGCCGGGTCGTAGGCGACACAGGCCGGATTGGTCGAGGCCAGCAGATGCGAATGGCCGTCCGCGTGCTGGAGACCTTCACCGGTCAGTGTCGTACGTCCGGCGGTCGCGCCCAGGACGAAGCCGCGGGCGAGCTGGTCGGACATCTGCCAGAACTGGTCGCCGGTCCGCTGGAAACCGAACATCGAGTAGAAGACATAGACGGGGATCAGCGGCTCGCCATGAGTGGCGTACGCCGAGCCCGCCGCGATCAGCGAGGCCGTACAGCCCGCCTCGGAGATGCCGTCGTGCAGCATCTGGCCCGTCGGCGACTCCTTGTACGCGAGCAGCAGCTCGCGGTCCACGGCCTCGTACTGCTGGCCCAGCGGGTTGTAGATCTTGGCGCTCGGGAAGAACGAGTCCATACCGAACGTGCGGTACTCGTCGGGAGCGATCAGCACGAAGCGCTTGCCGATCTCCTTGTCCCGCATCAGGTCCTTGAGCAGCCGGACGAACGCCATGGTGGTGGCGATCGACTGCTGGCCCGAGCCCTTCTTGACCGCCGCGTACGTCTTGTCCTCGGGCAGGTTCAGCGGCTTCGCCCGGACGACCCGGGTCGGTACGTATCCGCCCAGCGACTTGCGCCGGTCGTGCATGTACTGGATCTCCTCCGAGTCCCGGCCCGGGTGGTAGTACGGCGGCAGGCCGTCCTCCAGCTCCCGGTCCGTGATCGGGAGGTGCAGCCGGTCGCGGAAGCCCTTGAGATCGGAGACCGTCAGCTTCTTCATCTGGTGGGTCGCGTTGCGGCCCTCGAAGTTCGGGCCGAGCGTCCAGCCCTTGACCGTCTGCGCCAGGATCACCGTCGGCTGGCCCTTGTGGGCCTTGGCCGCCGCATACGCCGCGTAGACCTTCCGGTGGTCGTGACCACCGCGGCCGAGGTGCAGGATCTGGTCGTCGGTCATGTGCTCGACCATGGCGCGCAGCCGCTGGTCGTCGCCGAAGAAGTGCTCACGGATGTACGCGCCGGTCTCGGTGGCATACGTCTGGAACTGCCCGTCCGGCGTGGTGTTCAGCCGGTTGACCAGGACACCGTCCCTGTCCTGTGCGAGCAGCGGGTCCCAGGAGCGGTCCCAGACCAGCTTGATGACATTCCAGCCGGCGCCGCGGAACTGCGACTCCAGCTCCTGGATGATCTTGCCGTTGCCGCGCACCGGGCCGTCGAGCCGCTGGAGGTTGCAGTTCACGACGAAGGTCAGATTGTCCAGGCCCTCACGGGCGGCGATGGAGAGCTGGCCCAGCGACTCGGGCTCGTCCATCTCACCGTCGCCGAGATACGCCCAGACATGCGAGGCGGAGGTGTCGGCGATACCGCGCGCCTCCATATAGCGGTTCATCCTGGCCTGGTAGATCGCGCCGAGCGGGCCGAGGCCCATCGAGACGGTCGGGAACTCCCAGAAGTCCGGCATCAGCCGCGGGTGCGGATAGCTGGACAGTCCGTACGGCGCCTTCGACTTCTCCTGGCGGAACGCGTCGAGCTGTGCCTCGCTCAGCCGGTCCAGCAGAAAGGCACGGGCGTAGATGCCGGGAGAGGCATGGCCCTGGAAGAAGATCTGGTCGCCGCCGTCGCCGCGGTCCTTGCCCCGGAAGAAGTGGTTGAAGCCCACGTCGTAGAGCGAGGCGGAGGAGGCGAAGGTGGCGATATGGCCGCCGACGCCGATGCCCGGGCGCTGTGCGCGCGAGACCATCACGGCCGCGTTCCAGCGGGTCGCGTTGAGGATCTTGCGCTCGATCTCCTCGTTGCCCGGGAAGAACGGCTCGTCCTTGGTGGCGATGGTGTTGACGTAGTCCGTGCTGCGCATCTCGGGCACGGCCACCCGCTTCTCGCGGGCACGCTCGATCAGCCGGAGCATCAGATAGCGGGCGCGCTCACGGCCCCGCTCGTCGACAGCGGCGTCGAGCGAGTCGAGCCACTCCTGGGTCTCTTCGGGATCGAAGTCCGGGACCTGGCTGGGCAGGCCGCCAATGATGATCGGGGTGCGATCGGATCCGGAAGCCACGCTTGTCCTTCGCTGGTTGGTCGTGTCGTGCCCTGCACACGGTCGATGCGGTGCACGCCGTCGGAATACTGCTCGCTACGCGGGCCCGGGGATCCGAGGGATTCTCACCGGAGTCCCCAGGGAGTGGGCACGCACGCCGCCTCCATCGTGTACCGCTGCGGAGGAAACGTCATCTCTACCGAGGGGTAACCAGGTATATCCGGAGAATCCCGCCCCGTTCCCGGGCTCGCGGCGGTCTTCGGTTCGGTCAAATCGCAACCTTACGCCCAACCCGTCTATGTGTTTCGTTCGGCCGTTCGGACCTGATTGGCGTACTGAAGCGGCATAACATGGCGAAGGAGGAGGAAACGTATGGCCCGCGTTACAGGAGACGGTGGCGAAGTGACAGGAGATGCGGCGAAGAGGCCGGGAACGTCACCGTTTCGGCGGTCTCGGCGGCCGGGTACTTGCGCGATCCGTCCCGCCCGTGTGGACTACGGCCAATGCCCCGCGCACGCGCGGGTCTGAAGCATTTTCCGAAACATGATCAGGAGGCAATCCGTGAGCGCGACCGCGGACCACGCGGAGGAACGGACCAACCTTGCCGCAAGGCTGGGGTTCGAACCCGGACAGGTGGTCCAGGAGATCGGCTACGACGACGACGTCGAGCAGGAGCTCCGCGAGTCCATCGAGGCTGTCATCGGCCAGGAGCTCGTCGACGAGGACTATGAGGACGTGGCCGACGCCGTCCTGCTGTGGTTCCGTGACGAGGACGGCGACCTTACGGACGCGCTGGTGGACGCCATCGGTCTGATCGAGGAGGGCGGAGCGGTCTGGCTGCTGACGCCCAAGACCGGCCGTGATGGCTACGTCGAACCGAGCGACATCAACGAGGCCGCCCAGACCGCGGGCCTGTCCCAGACCAAGAGCATCAACGCCGGCAAGGACTGGACCGGCAGCCGGCTCGTCACCCCCAAGGCGGCGAAGTCGAAGCGCTGACCCCGGGCGCCCCGAGGGCGCGAGACGCGGCAGCACCTGCCAAGCAGCCTTGACGGCCCCCGCCGACCTCTCCGTCGGCGGGGGCCTCGCGCATCCGGTCCGATCCATGGCACCACGCCCTAGGCTGGACGGTGACGGACGGCACAGGGCCGGCCACGTGAAAGGACGTATCCCATGGCGGTCGAGGTCGGCGCTCTCGCCCCGGACTTCGAGCTCAAGGACAACCACGGACGGACCGTGCGGCTGTCCGACTTCCGCGCGGCCGGCGGCGGAGCCGAAGGTGCGGACGGCGGCGGGAAGAATGTGGTGCTGCTCTTCTATCCCTTCGCCTTCACCGGAGTCTGCACGGGCGAGCTGTGCGCGCTCCGGGACGAGCTGCCCTCGTTCGTCAATGAGGACACCCAGCTCCTCGCCGTCTCGAACGACTCCATCCACACCCTGCGTGTCTTCGCCGAGCAGGAGGGTCTGGAGTACCCGCTGCTGTCGGACTTCTGGCCGCACGGCGAGGTCTCGCGCGCGTACGGAGTCTTCGACGAGGAGAAGGGCTGCGCCCTGCGCGGGACGTTCATCCTCGACAAGGAGGGCATCGTGCGCTGGAGCGTCCTCAACGGTCTGCCGGACGCCAGGGACCTCGGCGACTACATCAAGGCGCTCGCCGCGCTCTGAACCGCACGGTGAGCCACCCGGCCCCGCGAAATCGCACAGTGGCCGGGAACCGGTCACTAGGATCCAGTCGTTGATCCGATGCAACGCTTCAGGGGCAGCGCCGCCCCGAGAAACCAAAGGGAGGACTCGTGGGAGTCAGCCTCAGCAAGGGCGGAAACGTCTCGCTGACCAAGGCCGCGCCCAACCTGACCGCGGTCACCGTGGGTCTGGGCTGGGACGTCCGTACGACCACCGGCAGTGACTTCGACCTCGACGCCAGCGCCCTGCTGACCAATGCCGAGGGCAAGGTCGCCGTCGACGGCAATTTCGTCTTCTTCAACAACCTCAAGAGCCCCGACGGCTCCGTCGAGCACACCGGTGACAACCTCACCGGTGAGGGCGAGGGCGACGACGAGGCGATCAAGGTCAATCTGGCCGCGGTCCCCGCCGATGTCGACAAGATCGTGTTCCCCGTCTCGATCTACGAGGCGGAGAGCCGCCAGCAGTCCTTCGGCCAGGTGCGCAACGCGTTCATCCGCGTCGTCAACCAGGCCGACAACAACGAGCTGGCGCGGTACGACCTGAGTGAGGACGCCTCGACGGAGACCGCGATGGTCTTCGGCGAGCTGTACCGCAACGGCGCGGAGTGGAAGTTCCGCGCCATCGGCCAGGGCTACGCCTCGGGGCTGCGCGGTATCGCGCAGGACTTCGGCGTCAACGTCTGAACGGCTCGTCTTTCCGTGTCCGGCGCCGCACACTTCTGTGCGGCGCCGTACGCGTCTCGGATTCGCTCCCGGATCCGGTTACGGATCCGTACGCGCATCGGTACGGCGGGAGCGGCATGAACAAGGTTTGAAGGGGCAGGACGTCAGGCGCGTCTTGACCTCGCTGCACGGCACCACATCACCTCGGGGAGGACTCACCATCATGGGCGTCACACTCGCCAAGGGAGGCAATGTCTCCCTCTCCAAGGCCGCACCCAATCTCACCCAGGTGCTGGTCGGGCTCGGCTGGGATGCGCGCTCCACCACCGGAGCGCCCTTCGACCTCGACGCCAGCGCCCTGCTGTGCCAGTCGGGACGGGTGCTCGGCGACGAGTGGTTCATCTTCTACAACAATCTGACGAGCCCGGATGGGTCCGTCGAGCACACCGGTGACAACCTCACCGGTGAGGGCGAGGGCGACGACGAATCCCTGCTGGTCGACCTCTCCAAGGTGCCGGCGCACTGCGACAAGATCGTCTTTCCGGTCTCGATCCATGAGGCCGACAATCGCGGCCAGACATTCGGCCAGGTCAGCAATGCCTTCATCCGGGTGGCCAATCAGGCCGACGGCCAGGAACTGGCGCGGTACGACCTGAGTGAGGACGCCTCCACGGAAACGGCGATGATCTTCGGCGAGCTCTACCGCTATGGCGGCGAGTGGAAGTTCCGGGCCGTGGGACAGGGGTACGCGTCGGGGCTGCGAGGCATCGCTCTAGACTTCGGGGTCAACGTTTCGTAAAGCAGTACTCTGCGCGGGGGAAAACCCGTTAATCACCAGATGGGGTAGCCAGTGATCCTGAAAACCTTCGGCTGGTCGTTCGCCATCACGGCGGTCGGCCTCGCCTTCGCGGCCTGGCAGTGGGGGTGGGAGGCGTTCGGGATCGTACTGATCCTGTCGATCCTTGAGATCTCTCTGTCGTTCGACAACGCGGTCGTCAACGCCGGTGTCCTGAAGAAGATGAATGCCTTCTGGCAGAAGATCTTCCTCACGGTCGGCATTCTTATCGCGGTGTTCGGTATGCGACTGGTGTTCCCCGTCGTGATCGTGGCCATCAGTGCCAAGGTCGGACCGATCGACGCCGTACAGCTCGCGCTGGACGATCCCGACCGGTACAAGAACCTGGTCACCGACGCCCATCCGGCCATCGCCGCCTTCGGCGGGATGTTCCTGTTGATGATCTTCCTGGACTTTATTTTCGAGGAGCGGGAGATCGCCTGGCTGAGCTGGCTGGAGCGGCCTCTGGCCAAGCTCGGCAAGGTCGACATGCTGTCGGTCTGCATCGCGCTGATCGTGCTGCTGGTGACGGCGCTGACCTTCGCCACCCATGCCCACACCAGCTCGGGCTACGCGGACAAGTCCTCCACCGTGCTGCTCGCCGGTGTCGCGGGACTGATCACCTATCTCGTCGTCGGCGGTCTCTCGGGCTACTTCGAGAACCGGCTGGAGGAGCAGGAGGAGCACGAACAGGAAGAGGAGGAGAAGGCCAAGGCCGAGGGCAAGAGCGTCTCGGCGGTGGGGCTGGCCGGCAAGGCCGCCTTCTTCCTCTTCCTGTATCTGGAAGTGCTGGACGCGTCCTTCTCCTTCGACGGTGTCATCGGCGCCTTCGCCATCACCAACCACATCTTCTGGATGGCGCTGGGCCTCGGTATCGGCGCGATGTACGTCCGGTCCCTCACTGTCTATCTCGTCCGCCAGGGCACCCTGGACGACTATGTGTATCTGGAGCACGGCGCGCACTACGCGATCGGTGCGCTGGCCGTGATCCTGCTGGTCACCATTGAGCACTCGATCAATGAAGTCATCACCGGTCTGATCGGTGTTGTCCTGATTGCGGCCTCTTTCTGGTCATCGGTGCGCAGGAACAGAGCGCTGGAAGCGGCGGGCGGCGACAAGGATCCCGATGACGACAAGGCGACGCTGACTGTCTGAGGTGGCGCCTCGCAGCTGGGCCGTGCGCCGGTGAGCCCTCCGGTGAGCCGGTTCTCCGAGGTGTGACCTGGAGTGGATTTCGGGAACGCTCTGGACGGGGCGGCCGTGAGGCGGAAGCCTGACGGCCGCCCCGTTGTTCCGTGTGCTGGTGGTTCCGTGTGCTGGTGGCGAGTTGATGACAGGGGTGGGCGGGCATGGCCTTCTGGGACTATCTGTGGCAGGGAAGGGCGTCGGATTTTGATTCGGGGAGCGCCGGGTCCAACTCCATCGAGCTGACCAGGCGACGTCCTTCGGTCTCGCTCTCCAAGCAGGGCGCGGCCACGGGCAATCTGCGGGTCAATCTCTCCTGGCGGATGCGCACTTCGGACATCGAGGACCGGTCCCGGCAGAACAGTTCGCTGCTGCGGCACCCGCTCAAGCTCTTCAAGCCCGATGTGGTGCAGGCCCATACCCAGGGCATGGTCAATGTGGACCTCGATCTGGGCTGTATGTACGAGCTGACCGACGGCAGCAAGGGCGTGGTGCAGCCGCTGGGCGGCTTCCTCGGAGATCTCAACGATCCGCCGTTCGTCAAGCTCAGCGGTGACGACCGGTTCGGCTCCGGCTCGGGCGAGACGATCTATGTCAATCTCGATCACTGGGAGGAGATCAAGCGGCTGCTGTTCTTCGTCTACATCTACGACCAGACGCCGGCCTTCGACCGTACGCATGCCCATGTGACGCTCTACCCGAGCAGTGGTCCGCGGATAGAGATCGCACTCGACGAGGACGCGCCGGAGGCCCGCTCGTGTGCGGTGTTCTCGGTGGAGAACGTCAAGGGCGAGCTGATCGTGCGCCGCGAGGTGAAGTTCGTCTACGGCTTCCAGGCGGAGCTGGACCGGCTGTACGGCTGGGGCCTCCAGTGGGGGCGTGGCTACAAGACGAAGACCTGAGCGGGCGGCCCCGGTGCTACTGGCTGATGAACTGCGGTCCCATCGGGGGCAGCCGGAAGTTCGGATCGGGTGCGGGAGCCGCTGCGGCGGCGGGTTGCGGATAGCCGTAGGCGGGTTGCGGCCGGGGCGCCGCCACCGGCTGCGGATAGCCGTAGGTGGGCGGAGCCGCGGGCAGCGCGGGCTGCGGATAGCCGTACGCGGGCGCCATCGGCTGCGT
>NZ_FMDK01000208.1 GCF_900091995.1 Streptomyces sp. MnatMP-M17 | reverse complement strand
CGGGCGCGTGCGTTCCTGAGGCCGGGCAGCCAGCGGCTGCCTGCCTTCGTGGGAGGGTGGGTGCTCCGTCACGCGTTGGGTTCCGTCCGTCCGGGCCGGTGGTGCGATGCGGTCACTGCGACTGGGTCAGGTCCCGGCAGCGCCGTTCCCCGCCGGGGTCTGTGCCCAGGCCCTGTCCGGTGTCCGGTGCGTCTCAGGACACCCGGGGGCTTCTTACGGTTCCTGCTGGGCCCGCAACGCACGGCTCCACCCCCTCGTAGTGACTCACGGTCGTCATGACGTGCGGTCGTAGCGGCTAACGGTGTGACGTCTGGTGACATGCGGTGTGACTAACGGTCAGGCCGGTTGCTGCGCACACCCGTTGCCCCGGTGCAGTCTTCCGGAGGACGATCCTACGTTTGAACCCTGGGGGCACATCAAGGGTCTCATGACGTCGGCGGCGGCGCCCCTGTGATCACGGTCTTGGTCAGCACTGTTCCAGCCATGCGGACCGCTTCCGGCCATCACTTTTGTCAGGTCTTCGGCGATGCGAAGAGCTGTCCGTACGGCCGTACGAAGAGCGGTACGGGCAGGCGCGCGAGGGCTGTGCGACAGGCCGTGCGGCGGGCTGTGCGGAAGTGCGCGCGGCGGGGCGCTCAACGGGCCTGTGCCCCGGCGCGCTCCGGCGCCCGGTCCCAGTCGTCGGGCAGCTCGGGCACCGTCCAGTGCGGCTCGGGCCGCCAGTGCTCCCAGCCGTCGCGGAAGGGCGCGCCCCAGCCATTGATGACCTCGATCGCCGCGAGCCCGGCCTCCCTGACCTTGCGCGCCTGGGCGGGTCCCATCAGCCCGTCCTGCTGAGCCTGGGTGAACTCGTCCTCGTCGCGCCACCGCCAGCTCCGGTCGGGAAAGACGTCGATGTCGAGGAAGTGGTCCTCGGAGTCGATACCGCCGGCCCAGCGGGTGCGGGGCTCCTCCAGATTCACGTACCAGTTCTGGAAGTGCCAGTCCCGCTCCCACCACAGCCACACCGACCACGGCTCACCGGGCCGCGCCAGCTTCAGCACGCCCATTCCGTACCACCGGTCGCGCACCACCGTGCGCGGTGTGGTGTAGCGGGTCGCCAGCGGCTCGTTCTGGATCGGCGAGCCGTCCGCGAGGGCGGGCTTCATACAGGGTGTGTCCGGCGCCAGCCAGGCGGCGAGCAGTTCGTCGGAGTCCTGGACGACCGTGACGGGACGGCAGATGTGCACCCGGTCCCCGGCGTTCTCCCGGTACCGCCACAGAATCTGTGTGCCGGGCGCCCAGTGCCCGGCCGCCGCCGTCTCTGTCATGCGCAGATCCTAGAGTGCCGCGTCACGGGCGGGTCATCCGCAGTACGTCCAGTGCCGCGTCGAGCTGTTCCAGCGTCAGATCGCCGCGCTCCACATAGCCGAGCTCCAGGACCGTCTCACGGATCGTCCGGTGCTCGGCCAGGGACTTCTTGGCGACCTTCGCGGCCTCCTCGTACCCGATGTACTTGTTGAGCGGAGTGACGACGGAGGGCGAGGACTCGGCGTACTCACGGGCCCGTTCGACATGGGCGACGATGCCGTCGACCGTACGGTCCGCCAGCAGCCGGGACACATTGGCCAGCAGCCGTACGGACTCCAGAAGGTTCTTGGCGATCACCGGAAGCATCACGTTCAGCTCGAAGTTCCCGGCGGCGCCGGCCGCGGCGACCGTTGCGTCATTGCCGGTGACCTGCGCCGCGACCATCAGCACGGCCTCCGGGATCACCGGATTGACCTTGCCGGGCATGATCGAGGAGCCGGGCTGGAGATCCGGGAGGCTGATCTCGGCGAGTCCGGTGCGCGGCCCGGACGCCATCCAGCGCAGATCGTTGGAGATCTTGGTGAGGGAGACCGCGAGCGTACGGAGCTGGCCCGAGGTCTCCACAAGTCCGTCGCGCGCGCCCTGCGCCTCGAAGTGGTTACGGGCCTCCGTCAGCGGCAGTCCCGTGGCGCGGGCCACCTCGGCGATGACGGCGGCGGAGAAGCCGGGCGGCGTGTTGATCCCGGTGCCCACCGCCGTACCGCCGAGAGGCAGTTCGGCGAGCCGGGGGAGGGAGGCGGTCAGCCGCTCCACCGCGTATCTGATCTGCGCGGCATAGCCGCCGAACTCCTGGCCGAGCGTGACGGGCGTGGCGTCCATGAGATGCGTACGGCCCGACTTGACCACCGCGCCGAACTCCTCGGCCTTGCGCTCCAGGGCGGCGGCGAGATGCTCCAGCGCCGGGATCAGCTCGCCGGTCACTGCGGCGGTCGCGGCGATATGGATGCTGGACGGGAAGACGTCGTTGGAACTCTGCGACGCGTTGACATGGTCGTTGGGATGGACCGCACGGCCGAGGCGCTCGGTGGCGAGTGTGGCGAGCACCTCATTCGTGTTCATATTCGAGGAGGTACCCGAGCCCGTCTGGAAGACGTCCACCGGGAAATGCTCGTCCCAGCGGCCCGCGGCGACCTCGGCCGCCGCGTCCTGGACGGCGTCCGCGATGTCCTTGTCGATCACACCGAGCTCGGCGTTGACCTTGGCGGCGGCGGCCTTGATCCGGGCCAGGGCCTCGATATGGGCTCGCTCCAGACGCTGCCCGGAGATGGGGAAGTTCTCCACCGCGCGCTGTGTCTGGGCACGCCACTTGGCGTGCGCGGGGACCAGTACCTCACCCATGGAGTCGTGTTCGGTGCGGTACCGGCTCTCGTCCGTCGTCATCGTCGTCGTACCTCCTGCAAGAAGAGCGTCCGGCCGCACCGATGTGTTCCCGGGAAGCGTTCCCACGAAAGTGTTACGGCGAGACGGGCCCTGTACGGCCTGGAGGTCAGCCGAGGCCGGGCCCGCGCACCGGAATGCTGGTGAACGTGGGCGCCGGAGCCGGTTCGGTGAAGAAGTCGTTGCCCTTGTCGTCCACGACGATGAACGCCGGGAAGTCCTCCACCTCGATCTTCCAGACCGCCTCCATGCCCAGCTCCTCGTACTCGACGACCTCGACCTTCTTGATGCAGTCCTGCGCCAGCCGCGCCGCCGGGCCGCCGATCGAGCCGAGATAGAAGCCGCCGTGCGCGGCGCAGGCATCGGTGACCTGCTTCGAACGATTGCCCTTGGCGAGCATCACCTTCGAGCCGCCCGCCGCCTGGAACTGCTCCACGTACGAGTCCATCCGGCCGGCCGTCGTCGGGCCGAAGGAGCCGGACGCGTATCCCTCGGGCGTCTTCGCCGGGCCCGCGTAGTACACCGGGTGGTCCTTCAGGTACTGCGGCATCTCCTCGCCCGCGTCCAGCCGCTCCTTGATCTTGGCGTGCGCGATGTCACGGGCCACCACCAGCGGCCCGGTGAGCGAGAGCCGGGTCTTGACCGGATACTTCGTCAACTCCGCGAGGACGTCGTCCATCGGACGGTTGAGATCGACTCGTACGACATCGACATCGCTCTCGCTGCTCTCGTTCAGGTGCTCGTCCGTGGTGTCCGGCAGGAAGCGCGCCGGATCCGTCTCCAACTGCTCCAGGAAGACGCCCTCCGCGGTGATCTTCGCGACGGCCTGGCGGTCGGCCGAGCAGGAGACGGCGATCGCGACCGGCAGCGAGGCGCCGTGGCGCGGCAGGCGCACCACCCGTACGTCATGGCAGAAGTACTTGCCGCCGAACTGCGCGCCGATACCGATCCGCTGCGTCAGCTCGAAGACCTTCTCCTCCAACTCCTTGTCACGGAAGCCATGACCGGTCGCGGAGCCTTCGGAAGGCAATTCGTCCAGATAGTGCGCGGAGGCGTACTTCGCGGTCTTCAGGGCGAACTCGGCCGATGTACCGCCCACGACGATCGCCAAGTGGTACGGCGGGCAGGCGGCTGTACCGAGCGAGCGAATCTTCTCCTCCAGGAACTTCATCATGGAGGCCTCGTTGAGAACCGCCTTCGTCTCCTGGTAGAGGAACGACTTGTTGGCGGAGCCGCCGCCCTTCGCCATGAAGAGGAACTTGTAGGCGCCGCCGTCGGTCGCGTACAGCTCGATCTGCGCGGGCAGGTTCGAGCCGGTGTTCTTCTCCTCCCACATGGTGAGCGGAGCCATCTGTGAATAACGCAGATTCAACTTCGTGTATGCGTCGTAGATGCCGTGCGAAAGGGCTTCCTCGTCGCCGCCCTGAGTCAGTACGTTCTGTCCGCGCTTGCCCATCACGATCGCCGTACCGGTGTCCTGGCACATCGGGAGAACACCGGCCGCCGCGATATTCGCGTTCTTCAGCAGATCGAGCGCCACGAACTTGTCGTTCGACGACGCCTCCGGGTCGTCCACGATCCTGCGGAGCTGGGCGAGGTGGGCCGGGCGCAGATAGTGCGAGATGTCATGCATCGCCTCGGCGGCGAGAGTGCGCAGCGCCTCCGGCTCGACCTTGAGGAACGTACGCCCGTCGGCCTCGAAGGAGGAGACACCCTCGGCGGTCACCAGCCGGTAGGGCGTGGTGTCCTCTCCCAGCGGGAGCAGATCGGAGTACGCAAACTCTGGCATTACGGCCATTCCTCACTCGACAGACGGCGACGCGGCCTCCATTGGCAACGCGCACTGCAAGCGTAGGGCGCCGCACTGACAGCGCGGCTGTGAGGTAGGGCTCAGTGGGAGGGTCCGGCGCGTGTCCGGCGCGGCTGTCGCGAGGGCCCGACGCGGCCACCCGGCATGGACGGGCCCCGGATGGACAGACTCCGGATGGGCAGGCTCCGACCGGAGAACGGACAAATCCCGGTCGGGCCGGACAAGCCCTAGTCGCGATCTATCGCGTTTCGCTACCCTGGGATCGTGGACCTCGAAAAGCACCCTCAGAAGCCGGTCGCGCCCGTGGAGCCCGCCGGTATCCGGGCCTCCGACGCCGACCGGGACCGGATCGCCGACATCCTCCGGGAGGCCCTGGCGGAGGGCCGCCTGGACGCCGAGGAGCATGCCGAGCGAATCGACTCCGTCTACCGCGCCAAGACCGTCGGCGAACTGGAGCCGCTGGTACGGGACTTGCCCGCCGTCGGCGCGGACGGCAGGACGGCCGCCGCCACGCCCTCGTCGGCCGGGTACGGATACGGTCCCGAGGATGCCTCGGCGCCGGCCGAGAATCTGATCGCGGTCTTCAGCAGCTCGACCCGCAAGGGCCGCTGGCGCATCGGCCGCAGGACCAATGCCTTCGCGCTCTTCGGCAATGTCGAGATCGATCTGACCGAGGCGCTCTTCGGGCAGCGCACCACCGTGATCAACGCGACGTCCATTTTCGGCAATGTCGAGGTACGCGTACCCGAGAACATCTCCCTGCGCGGCAGCGGTACGGGCATCTTCGGCAATTTCGAAGTCCTCACGCTGGAGGCCACCGACGCGGACGCACCGGCCGTCGTCGTGAACGGATACTCGGTGTTCGGCAATGTCGAGGCCAAGCCCAAGCGCGGCAAGCGAGTCGCGGACCTCCACGACCGGTTCCGTAAGCACCTCGGTTACTGAGCCGGGTTTAGCGGTCCCGCGTGGTCCCGTGCGATCCCATGCGGTCCAGATGACTGTTCCTTTCCGGTTCTTTCCGGCCAAAGCCGTCCAGTGGTGATTGAGCGTCCGTAATTCCGTACGGCGTTCACGGACTCCGAACTCGGTGCCACTCAGTGCTTAGGAGCGCGCACAGCGGGTAGGGAAAGCTGCATCGTCTCTCGCTCGCGAAGCCGTCGTCAGGAGTAGACCGTGCTGCAACTGCCGCATCAGCCCTTGCAGGTCGCCGCCGTGCCCTCCCAGCGGAGTCCCGCTCGGGAGGATCAGGCCGGCCCCTGGCATTCGGAGGCGGTGTGCCGCCGTGACGAAGCCGCATTGTTCTTCGCACCGTCGAAGGAGCCGACAGCCGCGAGGCTGGCGCGGGAGGAGGCCGCGAAGCGGGTCTGCGCCCGCTGTCCGGTCATGGTGGACTGCCGGGAGCACGCGCTGCTCCAGCCCGAGCCGTACGGAGTATGGGGCGGGCTGACGGCGGCCGAGCGCCGGGTGGTGCTCGCGCGCCGCAGGCGGCGCGAGGTGGAGCTGAGAAAGGCCGCCGCGGCGGGCGAGCGGATCGCCGCCGCGGGCTGAGGATCGCGGATACGGAAAGGGCGCCCCGCCGCACAACGGGGCGCCCTCTCCCTGTCCGTATCGTCCGCATCATCCGCATCGTCCGCGCTGACGGTGCCCTATCTGGCGCGGTCGAAGTCGATCGTGCTGTAGGCCCGGAGCTTCGACAGCCGGTGGGTGGAGTCGATCTGCCGGATCGTGCCGGACTTGGAGCGCATGACCAGCGACTGGGTCGTCGCGGTCTCCGAGCGGTAGCGCACTCCGCGCAGCAGCTCACCGTCGGTGATACCGGTGGCGACGAAGAACACATTGTCGCCGCTGACCAGATCGTCGGTGGACAGGACGCGGTCCAGATCGTGCCCGGCGTCGATCGCGCGCTGCCGCTCCGTCTCGTCCTTAGGCCAGAGCTTGCCCTGGATGACGCCGCCGAGGCACTTTATGGCGCACGCCGAGATGATGCCTTCGGGCGTGCCGCCCACGCCCATCAGCAGATCGACACCGGTGCCCTCGCGCGCGGCCATGATCGAACCGGCCACATCGCCGTCCGAGATGAACTTGATCCGGGCGCCCGTCTCCCGGATCTCCTTGACGATCCCGTCATGACGGGGACGGTCGAGCACGACGACCGTGACGTCCTCGGGCGAGGAGCGCTTGGCCTTGGCGACCCGGCGGATATTGACGGCGACAGGCGCGTTGATGTCCACGAAGTCGGCGGCCTCGGGCCCGGTCACCAGCTTGTCCATGTAGAAGACCGCGGACGGGTCGAACATGGCGCCGCGGTCGGCGGCGGCCAGTACGGCGATGGCGTTGGGCATGCCCTTGGCGTTCAGGGTGGTGCCGTCGATGGGATCCACCGCGATGTCGACCTCGGCGCCGGTGCCGTCACCGACGCGCTCGCCGTTGTAGAGCATCGGGGCTTCGTCCTTCTCGCCCTCGCCGATGACGACCACACCGTTCATCGACACCGTGGAGACGAGCGTGCGCATGGCGTTCACCGCGGCGCCGTCCGCGCCGTTCTTGTCGCCGCGCCCGACCCAGCGGCCGGCCGCCATGGCGGCGGCCTCCGTGACCCGGACCAGCTCCAGGGCGAGATTGCGGTCGGGTGCTTCGGGAGCCACCTCAAGAGGGGGCGGAAGGTGATGCTCGGTCATCGGAACGCACCTTTCTGTACGGCGACGGCCGGAAAAGAGGGTGATACGACTCTATCCGTACGCCGACAGATTGAGCAGAGGGGCCCACGGATGAGCGGGACACCCCGATGCGACGATGGTGCGATGGCAGGTATGCGAGGCGGACAGACGGTGCGGGACATGTTTCTGTCGATGGCGGTCATCGGACTCGTCGTCGCGGGGATCTATGTGTTCATTCCGCACGACGACACAGCGGTTCCGGTCAAGGCGGTCGACTACCGCGTCGAGCTGCTGACCGCGCGCCGGGCCGCGCCGTATCCGGTCCTGGCGCCGGCGGGCCTCACCGAGCAGTGGAAGCCGACGTCGGTCTCGTACCGGACCGAGGACGGCGACGCGTGGCATCTCGGCTATCTGGCGCCGGACGGCGAGTATGTCGCCGTCGAGCAGTCCACGGCGCCCGCGCGGAATTACGTGCCCGAGGTGAGCCAGGAGGCGACCGACACCGGCAGGACGGCGCAGGTGGCGGGCGAGGCCTGGCAGCGCTGGGAAGGGCCCAAGTACGACGCCCTGGTCCGTACGGACGGGAACGCGACGACGGTGGTGACGGGCACGGCCTCGTACGAGCGGCTGGCGGAGATGGCCGCCGCGCTGAAGCCCGGGACGCGGCAGCCCGGGACGCAGCAGCCCTGATGTGCCCACTCCGGTCGTACACCGGATCTGCCTGATCTGTACGGCGTCTGTATGACGAAGGCCGCCGTCCTCTGCGGACGGCGGCCTCGCGTGGCTGGTGGCTCGGTGCTCAGACGGTCGTGACGACGTCGTCGAAGTCGAGGCGCGGGTTGCGCGGGAACCACGCGTTCTCGCCGGGCTTGCCGATGTTGATGATCATCAGCGGCGTGTGGTCGTCGTCCAGGAACTCCTTCTGGACGCCGGCGAAGTCGAAGCCGGTCATGGGGCCCGCGGCGAGACCGGCGGCGCGGATGCCCGTGATGAAGTAGCCGGCCTGGAGGGCGGCGTTCATCGAGGCGGTCTGCTCACGGACCGAGCGCTCGCTGAAGAACGCGTCCTTGGCCTGCGGGAAGTGCGGAAGGAGCCGGGGAAGCTCCTCGTGGAACTCGTTGTCGGCGGCCAGGATCGCGACCAGGGGCGCGGTGACGGTCTTGTCCCGGTTGCCGTCGGACATCAGCGGCGCCAGGCGCGCACGGGCCTCGGCGGACCGCACCAGGACAATACGCAGCGGCGACTGGTTGAACGCGGTGGGGCCGTACTTGACCAGCTCGTAGATCGCCCGCACCTGCTCGTCGGTCACCGGCTCGTCGGTGAACGTGTTGGCGGTGCGCGCCTCACGGAAGAGAAGGTCCTGAGCTGCGGGATCTAGGTGGAGGGACATCTGGAATACCTTCCGGAGGCGTGGTGGATCGGGTGATCGCCTTCACGGTACAAGCAGATGTATGAACCTTCAACTAAATACGGCCTCAGTGACCCACTTCACAGCCGCCGCCGTGCGGTTCCCGTCCTCGGAGCGGCTCCGCGTCGCGTCTCCCGAAGCCGTCGCGTCTCCCGAACCGGCTTCCTGCCCAGCCTGCTCCCCGTCCCTACGCCTCGTCCCGTGTCTCCTCCCCCCTCTCGGCCTTCTCCTCGGCCAAGGACGCGTCCAGCCGCGCCCGCGCGCCCTCCAGCCAGCGGCGGCAGACCTTCGCCAGTTCCTCGCCCCGTTCCCACAGGGCCAGCGAGTCCTCCAGGGACGTACCGCCCGCCTCCAGCCGGCGTACGACCTCGATCAGCTCGTCCCGTGCCTGCTCATATCCGAGCACGGCGGCTTCGTCCGTCCTGGCCATGTCATCCATCCTCTGTGCGCCTCTGTACGGCTCTGTACGCGCGCCTGTGCGCGATCCGACAACGACTCCGTCAACGATCCCGGCACCCGCGCCGCGGCTCACTCCGCGTCCGCGACCCGTACCGTGAATTCGCCCTCCGCCACCCGGGCCCTCAGCTCCTCGGCCGCCGTGACCTCGTGCGGAGACCGTACGACCGTCCCGTCGGGCCGTTGCAGCACCGCGTACCCGCGCTCCAGCGTCGCCGCGGGCGACAGCGCGACCACCCGCGCCAGAGTGTGCGACAGCTCCGAGTCCGCGCGGTCCAGCAGATGCCGCAGCACCCGTCTGCTCCGGTCGGCCAGCGCGGCCACCTCGGCCGCGCGCTCGTCCACCATCCGGTGAGGCCGCTCCATCACCGGACGGGCCAGTGCATGGGCGAGCCCGCGCTCCTCGCGGTCGAGCAGCCCTCGTACCGTCCGCAGCGCCCGGTCGCGCAGCGCCTGCACCCGGTCCAGCTCCTCCCCGACATCCGGCACGATCTTCTTCGCCGCGTCCGTCGGCGTCGAGGCCCGGACATCCGCCACGAGATCCAGCAGCGGCGAGTCCGGCTCGTGCCCGATCGCGGAGACGACGGGTGTCCGGCACGCTGCCACCGCCCGTACCAACTGCTCGTCCGAGAACGGCAGCAGATCCTCGACGCTGCCGCCGCCGCGCGCCACGATGATCACATCCACCTCCGGCAGCGCGTCCAGCTCCTTCACCGCCTGGATCACCTGCGCCACCGCGTTGACGCCCTGCACCGCCGTGTTGCGCACCTCGAAACGGACCGCGGGCCACCGCCGCCGAGCGTTCTCCAGTACGTCCCGTTCGGCCGCCGACGCCCGGCCGCAGACCAGCCCGATCAACTGCGGGAGAAAAGGCAGCGGTTTCTTGCGGTCGGCGGCGAACAGCCCTTCCGCGGCCAGGGACTTCTTCAACTGCTCCAGCCGCACGAGCAGTTCACCGATGCCGACCGGGCGTATCTCCGTGGCCCGCAGCGAGAGCTGCCCTCGCGGCGCGTACCACTCCGGCTTCGCCTGCACCACGACCCGCGCGCCCTCGGAGACCACATCCGCGATCGCGTCGAACACCTGCCGGTAGCAGGTGACGCTCACCGAGATGTCGTACGACGGGTCGCGCAGCGTCAGAAAGACGACGCCCGCGCCGGGCCGGCGCGAGAGCTGGGTGATCTGTCCCTCGACCCAGACCGCGCCGAGCCGGTCGATCCACCCGCCGATGAGCCGGGACACCTCGCCGACCGGCAGCGGAGCGTCCGCAGACGTATGCAGAGCCATACCAAGGAGCGTATCCGCCGCCTACGACATCACTCCCGAAGCGGCTTCCCGGCTCCGCCGCTCAGCGCCGGGCAGGCTCTACGGGGCGGCCCCGCCGTCGACCGTGCCGTCCCCGTTGCACCAGCAGCACCACAAGGCCCACGGTCAGCCAGATCGCTCCCGCAGTCTGGGCCGAGCCCGCCGCCTCCACGACGACCGCGATCAGGATGCCCGCGCCGATCACCGGCACTACCGCATGGCGGAACCAGCGCGGCGGCCCTTCCCGCCGGCGCACCACGAACCAGCCCACCACCGACGCGTGCAGCAGCACGAACGCCGTCAGCGCGCCGATGTCCACCACCGAGACCAGCCGGTCCAGACCGTCGGCACGCCGGGCCGCCCAGACGGCCGCGATCAGCGTCACCACGGCGGCCAGCAGCAGGGCGACGCGCGGCACGCCCGCGTACGTACGCGACAGCGCGTACGGCAGCCGGTGCTCACGGCCCATCGCGAAGAGCAGCCGTCCCGCCGCCGCCTGCGCGGCCAGCGCCGCGAACGCCGCTCCGACCGCCTTGCTCACCGCCACCAGATCATGGAGCCAGGTGCCGACCGAGGCGTCCACCGCGTCGTAGAACGCCGGGCCCTGCCGGGCCGGATCCGCGGCCAACTGGGCGGAGGTCGCCGGTTCGAGCAGCGCCACAAGATATGTCTGTACGACGAACAGCACACCGGCGAGCACCAGACAGAACAGCACCGCCCGCGCCACCGGTCGCGAACCGCCCGTCACCTCCTCCGCGAACGAGGCGATCGCGTCGAAGCCCAGATACGACAGCACCGCGACCGACACCGCGCCCAGCACCGCCGCCGTCGAGAAGCCGTCGTCACCGGTGAACGGCGTGGACCAGCCGCGCGTCGCGCCGCCGCGCGCGAGCACGACGACGGCCGCCACCAGGAACACCAGCAGCACCGCGATCTCCAGCGCCAGCACCGCGAAGCCGACGCGGGCCGCCGCGCGTACTCCCCACAGATTGAGCAGTGTGGTGACCACCACGGCGATCGCGGTCCAGATCCACCGGTCGACGGAGGGCACCAGCGCCTCCATGGCGATCCCGGCGAAGAGATAGGCCACGGCGGGAATCAGCAGATAGTCGAGCATCGCCATCCAGCCGGCGATGAATCCCGGCCCTTCGCCGAGCCCTTTGCGCGCGTACGCGAAGACGGAGCCGGCCTGCGGGACGACTCGTACCATCTGCGCGTAGCTGAAGGCGGTGAACGCCATCGCCACGGTCGCGACGGCATAGACCAGGGCCACGGATCCATGGGACCTGGCGTCGAGCGTGCCGAAGACACCGACCGGCGCCATGGGAGCGATGAACAGCAGTCCGTAGACGACGAGATCGCGGAAGCCGAGTGTCCGCCGGAGCCCGCCGCCGGCCGTACGCGGCTCACCGGCCGCCGGGCCGGTCTTCCGGCCCTCCGCCGCTCGATCGTCCACCGCTGGTCCGTCACCTGCCCGTCCGTCGCGCGCGTATGCCCGGTCACGTACGCCGGTTACGTATGCCCGTCACGTACTCCCGTTACGTACACCGGCCACGTACGCCCAGTGTCGGGCGGACGGGCGAACTTCTGCCTCTTCTGAACGGCCTTACGATGGGACGCATGACTGCCACGTCCCGCCCGTCGCCCGCCGCCGCCCCCAGTGGAGACGCCGTGCGCCGCGCCGGCAAACGCGTCCTGCTCGCCGCTCCCCGTGGTTACTGCGCGGGTGTCGACCGCGCCGTGATCGCTGTGGAGAAGGCGCTCGAACAGTACGGGGCGCCGATCTACGTCCGTCACGAGATCGTCCACAACAAGTACGTCGTCAGGACTCTGGAGAAGAAGGGCGCGATCTTCGTCGACAAGACGGCGGAGGTTCCCGAGGGATCGATCGTCATGTTCTCGGCGCACGGTGTCGCGCCCGTCGTCCATGAGGAGGCGGCCGAGCGCCGGCTCGCCACCATCGACGCGACCTGCCCTCTGGTGACCAAGGTCCACAAGGAGGCCGTCCGGTTCGCCAACGAGGACTACGACATCCTGCTGATCGGCCACGACGGCCATGAAGAGGTCATCGGCACCTCGGGCGAGGCGCCGGACCACATCACGCTGGTCGACGGTCCCGGCGATGTCGCCGGCGTCGAGGTGCGCGACGAGTCGAAGGTCGTCTGGCTCTCCCAGACCACGCTCTCGGTGGACGAGACGATGGAGACGGTCGACGCGCTGAAGCAGAAGTTCCCGCAGCTCATCTCGCCGCCGAGCGACGACATCTGCTATGCCACACAGAACCGTCAGATCGCGGTCAAGCAGATGGGCGCCGACGCGGATCTGGTGATCGTCGTCGGCTCCAAGAACTCCTCCAACTCGGTACGGCTGGTCGAGGTCGCGCTCGGCGCGGGCGCGGGCGCCTCCCATCTGGTGGACGGTGCCGACGAGATCGACGAGGCATGGCTGGAGGGCGTCTCCACGGTCGGTCTCACCTCGGGCGCGTCCGTACCGGAGGTCCTCGTCGAGGGCGTTCTGGAGTGGCTCTCGCAGCGCGGCTTCGAGGATGTCGAGATCGTCAAGGCGGCGGAGGAGTCGATCACGTTCTCGCTGCCCAAGGAGCTCCGCCGTGATCTGCGGGCGGAGGCGGCGGCCCTCGCGGAGAAGTGAGAACAGCGGGGGAGCGCATGGCGGGATTCGTAAGGAGGCGGTCGCGAGCCGTTCTCCCGGAAGTCGCTGTCAGCGTCTGGCCGTAACGTTGTGTCCATGAACGTCTTCGGAGTGGACATCGGTGGCTCGGGCATCAAGGGCGCGCCCGTGGACCTGGAGCGCGGCGATCTCGCCGAGCCGCGGCACAAAGTACTGACCCCGCACCCGGCGACGCCGGAGAGCGTCGCCGACGGTGTGGTGGAGGTCGTGCGGCATTTCGGCTGGTCGGGCCCGGTCGGGATCACCTTTCCCGGTGTGGTCACGGGCTCTGTGGTCCGTACGGCAGCCAATGTCGACAAATCATGGATCGATACGGACGCCGGACAGCTCCTCGGCGACAAGCTGAATCTGCGGACCACCGTCCTGAACGACGCGGACGCGGCGGGCGTCGCGGAGATGTCCTTCGGCGCGGGGCGCGGCCGTAAGGGTGTGGTCTTTCTGCTGACCTTCGGCACGGGCATCGGCAGCGCGCTGTTCATCGACGGCAAGCTGGTGCCCAACACCGAGCTGGGCCATCTGGAGCTGCACGGCCATGAGGCGGAGAAGCGCGCGTCGTCGAAGGCCAAGGAGGACGCGGAGCTGAGCTGGCACCACTGGGCGCACCGGGTGCAGAAGTATCTGGAGCATCTGGAAATGCTGTTCTCGCCGGAGCTGTTCATCATCGGCGGTGGAGTGAGCCGTAAGTCCGAGAAGTTCCTCCCGCTGATCGAGGGCATCCGGGCCGAGATCATTCCGGCGGAGCTGCAGAACAACGCGGGGATCGTGGGCGCGGCGATGGTGGCGGCGGGGCGGTAGGTAGGGGCGGGCTGCGGCGGATCCGGATCGGTACGGGCGCCGGGGCGGTGCGCGGGGCGGTTCGCGGCGGCTAACCGCGGCGTACGGCTCGGTACGCGGTGGCGCCGTTGGGAGGTGTGGTCCGGGCCGGTCTGACCTTGGAACCGGCCCTGAGGGCGGCGGCGTCCCGGGCGCGCTGCCGACGTCCCATCTGGCGCACCTTCCGTACGGACGCGATGAGCCCGGCGATGAGCGTGCCGCCGTACAGCCAGCCGGCGTGTACGGCCAGCGCCGTGACCAGCGCCATCGTGTGGCCGCCGAAACCGCCGGAGCCGCCGGCGATGGGAAAGCTGCCGACGGCGAAGGCGATCGGCACGCTGATGGGAGCCGTCACCAGATCGGCGGTGCGTACCCAGAGCGCGGTCACCGCGCTGACCGGCAGGAACAGCGCTCCGTACACCAGAGGCGCGCCGTCGAGGAGCAGCCGGTCCAGAAAGGCGACGCAGAGCATCGTGGCGGCGGCGAAGAGTCCGGCGCCGAGCCCGGTGAACCGGGGATTGGGCAGTCTGCGCGGTTTCCGCAGCCTGCGCAGCCCGCCGAGCCTCTCCAGTGTGCCGGGCTTCGCCGCTTCGGCGGGGGGCTTCCGCGGGCGGAGCGCGCCGGACGGTGACAGCCGACGCCGGGCCGTCGTCCCGGGCAGCCGGTACACGCTCGCGGATCCCGTTACGGCACCCTGCGGGGAGGGCGGGTTCTGCGGCCGTTGCCGGCGCCGGGGCTGACGTGTCCTGTGCTGCTCCACCGCTACAACGTAGGTGGCACACGGTGAGGAATCAGGCGATGGACACGCCCTTTGGGTGACCTTGGCGTTGAGTTCGAGATCCCGGCGCGCGTCGGGTGGCGCCCCGAACCCGTCATCGACCGCCGCGGCCCGCCCGTAAACTGGGGGATCGGTCCCCCGGGCCGTAAGCAGGCCATCAACCGGATCCCGGTCCTCGGCCGGTCCTCCTTCTGCCAGTCCTCACTCCAGGAAGTCGCCAACGTGTCGCTCACGATCGGAATCGTCGGCCTGCCGAATGTCGGCAAGTCGACCCTGTTCAACGCCCTGACCAAGAACGACGTGCTGGCGGCCAACTACCCGTTCGCCACCATCGAGCCCAACGTCGGTGTGGTCGGTGTGCCGGATCCGCGGCTGAACCAGCTTGCGGAGATCTTCGGCTCCCAGCGGATCCTTCCCGCCACGGTCGATTTCGTCGACATCGCCGGCATCGTGCGCGGCGCCTCCGAGGGCGAGGGCCTGGGCAACAAGTTCCTGGCGAACATCCGTGAGTCGGACGCCATCTGCCAGGTGATCCGGGCCTTCAAGGACGAGAACGTCGTCCATGTCGACGGCAAGGTCTCGCCCAAGGACGACATCGAGACGATCAACACCGAGCTGATCCTCGCCGACCTCCAGACGATCGAGAAGGTCCTCCCACGCCTCCAGCGGGAGTCACGGATCAAGAAGGAGGTGCTGGGCCAGGTCAAGGCGATCGAGGAGGCCCAGGCCATCCTGGAGACCGGTGAGACGCTCTTCTCCGCGGGCATCGTCCAGGGCACGGAGAAGGCGGAGCCGCTGCGCGAACTGCATCTGCTCACCACCAAGCCCTTCCTCTACGTCTTCAACGTCGACGAGGAGGAGCTGACGGACGACTCCTTCAAGAACGAGCAGCGCGCCCTGGTCGCTCCGGCGGAGGCGATCTTCCTCAACGCCAAGCTGGAGTCCGACCTCGCGGAACTGGACGACGAGGAGGCCCTCGAACTCCTCCAGTCCGTAGGCCAGCAGGAGCCGGGCCTCGCCACCCTGGCCCACGTCGGCTTCCGCACCCTGGGCCTCCAGACCTACCTCACGGCAGGCCCCAAGGAGTCCCGCGCCTGGACGATCAAGAAGGGCGCCACGGCCCCGGAAGCGGCCGGCGTGATCCACACCGACTTCCAGAAGGGCTTCATCAAGGCCGAGGTGATCTCCTTCGCCGACCTGGTAACCACCGGCTCAGTCCCCGAAGCCCGCTCCGCCGGCAAGGCCCGCATGGAGGGCAAGGACTATGTGATGCAGGACGGCGACGTGGTCGAGTTCCGCTTCAACGTTTAGGCGCAATTCCACCACGCCGATTTTGTCAAATGCACAGTTCAGGAGGGGTCCGACTCCTCGGATTCGGACCCCTGGTTCTCTCTTGGGCTGGGATGGTGCTGGGATATCTGACGTGTCTTCATTTCTCGTGGCGGGCTGAGGCGGCCATTCTGCACTCCATGCCGGACTGGACAGCGTGAGTGGCCAAAGAGGACGTTCCTGTCAGGGACAGGCTTCCTATCGACGCTGAGGGCCTGGTAGGTATTGCGCCAAGGGGACTTGCCTTCCACCGTCGCAGAGGGCTCCCTGCTGGGTGGGCTTAGGTCGACGGCCAAACGGACTTAACCTTCGCGTTGTTCCCCTGCCCCGCTACGTACGGCTCCAGCCCGGCGACGTACATCGGTCGTTTGGGCGCCGCCGCCACCCCGCCGCTCATCCGCTCGGTCGGCAATTGTGTGGACATTTCCCGAACAAGCCCTGCGGTGGCTGCGAGCGGAAAAGTTCGCAGCCTTCCGTACGAATGTTTTGAAGGACAGTGTGCCGGAGGCTTTTGCCAACCGGGCTGTCGCCTACATCTCCGATGGGGGAAGGCAAAGCTGACCGTCGCTGCCGGTGGGCTGCAGATTACTGGGATCTTCGTGTGTCTGATCCACAGCTGTGACTTCGTAGAATTTGCATGTCTGCGGGCCGTTGTCAAGACTCGCGGTCACTTCCCGGTTTCGGACCCACGTAGGCGAGGCGGAAGATCTTCCGCTCGGGCACCAGGCGGAAATACAACCTCCCTTTACCCGGTGTCATACGTCCGTGCCAGGTGAAAATTTCAGACTTTCCGGCCGATGCGGGATCTGCGAACGTGCAGAGGTGGCGTCGGCTCTGGGACTCAGGGGTGATGTGGGGGTTCTGCCAGTCGGGTTCAGGGGAACGGTCGAGGTCCCAGTGGTCGGCAGCCGTCGCCTGAAGTTCCGCAAGGAGCTCGCGTACAGGCCGGAACCACTTCACATCGAGTCGCGTCAGATCGCGGTCGAAGCGAGGCAGCCGTTCCAGGGAGGGGAAGAAGTTGTCCCAGGCGGCGAGGAGCTCCGTCGGGCTAGTGAGGGCATGGAGGCCAGTGCTACGCGCCCAGGACTCGTGTTCGTCGGCCTCACCTGGGGTGGAGCAATGACGGACGCGGTCCTTGTCGTACTCGATGTCGTCCTCGCCGAGACGCTGGATGTTGACGTCGAGCCACGAGGTTGCCCACGTCGGTGTTACGGGGAGGCTGATGGCGAGACCGCCCATGAGATGGGCTGCGCCGATGCCCTTCGCGGGCAGGCCATCGTGCAGGTACTCGATCTCAGACGGTTCATGGCCGGCTTCTTCGAGTACGGGGTCGAAGGGGGAGCGCCGGTTGCGCAGGGCCAGCAGATAACGGTGTCGGTCACGGTTAAGCGGTGAGGCATGTACCCACTGCTGGTAGACGTAGCCGCAGGCGAGCTCGGCGCTGAGCAAAGGACTTTGTGTCGTCAAGGACAGGCTCTGCCAGGAACTGAGGTGCTTGAGAGTGTTCACGAAGGAAGCCATGGCCTTGTCGATACGTATCGGGTCGGCCTCTGAGGCGCAGGACAATTCGTTCAGGAACAGCAACAGCGGCACTACGCCCCCCCCACAATTGCATGGTCACATCATCAAGTTGAGCCCTCTTCATGGGCTCACGTGTCAGTCGAGGAGCTGCTCCAACGAGTTCTCCCACTCGTCGAAGAAGCCCTTCGGCCAGTCGGAAAGCATTCCGTCCGTTCCCATCCCCGGGCTGATGACCTCAGCGGTCTGCCCGTTGCGGCGGAAAAAGTGCACGGCGGTTGAGGAGGCGGGGATGCGCCCGTCCTTAACGGCGATGCGCAGTCCGTTGAGTACGTGGTCGGAGTGCGTCTCCAGGATGACCTGCGCACCCGCCGAGACGGCGGCGACGGCGAGGTAGGCAAGCCAGGTCTGACCCTGGGGATGAAGGTGGGCCTCAGGATTCTCTAGCAGGATCAGCGAGCCGGGTTGCGCGGACACGCAGGCGACGACGATCGGCAGTGCGTACGTAAGGCCGAAGCCGACGTTGGTCGGCCGGTAGCGGTTGGACGCGGATACGCCTGAGCCGAAGCCATAGCTGAGCCTGACGCTGTCGGTGCCCGGGATATCGACGGTCTCGATGTTCACGCCGGGGCACAGCCGCTGCATCCAGTAGTCCGTTGCCTCGCGGAGCGACGTGGAGGATTGCTCCGGCAGCCGCAGCGACGTGGCGGTCACGGTGTCGTCCTGATGCGCGCGCAGGAAGTTGACGGTGTGCTCGCCTCGGGCGCCGAGGAAGCTGCGGCGGACAGCCGCATCGTGGGATCGAGGGTAGCTGACGTCGGGGACGATGCGATCAGCCTTGAGGTACTGGAAGCCTTGACCGAAGAGGGCTGGCAGGTTGTGGGTGGTCCAGGACGCGGGGCCCGTCGGGGCTTCGAGGAGGCCGAGAAGGTCGTCCTCGCGGCCGTATCGGCCTCGCCAGGCGTAGCGGATCTCGTCCTTGACGACCGCCAGCGTGATGTCCGGATCGTCCTCTGTGTACGACTCGTGGCGTACATCTTGGCCGGTACCGAGCTTCACGAGCTCACCATTGAGGAGGAAGCCGCCCGAGTCGTCCGCCTCGTCCAGGAGTCCGGCCTCGTGCGACTGCCGGAGCAAAGCCAAGGTCTGCAGGACCGTGCTCTTGCCGGATGAGTTGAGCCCGGTGAGGAGGGTGAAGGGCGCCAGATTGATGTCCTGGCGGGCGAAGGCTTTGAAGTTGGTGATGCCGATGCGCTCAAGCATCCTTCAGTACCTCCTGGAACATCTCGTCCAGCATCCGGAAGCGAAGTTTGACCTTGCCGGCGTCTCCTGTGCCTGCGGATACGGCGTTGAAGAAGTCCGTGTTCTCCATTAGACGAAGAAATCTCTCCTCCACCTGAGCATGCCGTGCCGAAAGGGTACGGATCTGGTCCTTCGAGTAATGGGACAGAGTGACTGCCTGCGACTCGAAGAGGGCTTTGTTGACAGGGTTGCGGCGGGTGTAGTCACGGAATCGCTTCCGGAAGGCGTGCTGCCCGAACACTGTCAGTCCGGCATACATGGCACCCTCAAATGCGTCGCTGAGCGTTCTGAGCTGGAGAGGACCGAGGCGATTGAGCGCGTGCATTGCCTTGCGTAGGAAGCCGTCGAAGTCCTGTCCTGTGTACTCCTCCGGGGGAGTGAGGGAGAAGGCGAGGAACCGCAGACACATCTCCCGGTCCGACATACGCTCAGACGACACGCTCTGTGCAGTTGCCGCCTGGAATGCTTCCGAGCGGGCGAGACCGGCGAGGAACTCGCGGGCCTCGCCTGGGATGAGGGCGTGGCGCAGTTCCTGACGGGTGAGGGGACGGCCGCCCGTGTTGATGCGCGCGAAAATATTGAATTTGACCTCTTCAGGGGTCCCACGCCGGATGAGGAGGACCACCAACTCCGTTTCCTCTATGCGGGTTTGGAGGCGTCCCGGAAGGTCGTCAAAAGTGCAGTTGTTGTACTCGGTGAGGTATTCTAGACCGGTCAGGCGCAAAGGCTCTGCATTAATGGTCTCCGGCGCGACGAACCGGGCGATCGTGGATAGCCGCTGCACTCCGTCCACGACGGCCCAGATGTCTTCGTCGCCTTCGGCTGCGTACAGGGTGGGCAGCGTGATGCGTAGCAGCAACGACTCGATGAGACGGCTCTGCGCCTGCCGCGTCCAAATCCCCGCGCGACGTTGGAAGTCCGGGGCGAGGTCGATGGTGTTGCGCCGGATTCTGTTGAGGAGAAGAGCGACCGTGGGGTTGCGCGTCTGGACCTCGATCAGATCAGGGTCAAAGGGGCTGTCGATCCGCTCGCCGAGGTCCTCGGTCTCGACGTCGGTGCTGAAACCGGCGTCGTCCAGCTCGACGCTGATCTTTGTTTGAGTAGCGGGCGCCGAGACATTGAAGAGACCTTCAGGCATGGGAAGTAGAGGCTGCCTCTCTGCGTCGTCGTCGCTCATGATCCGTCGTCCTCGGGGGATTATGGTAGCCAGTGCGAGGCTGTCGATGGGTGGATACCGGTGGGTGGTGCCGGGGGCGTCCGGCGGCTGGCGGCGATCTCGGCACCCAGGCGGGCCTGGAAGTGAGTGTGAGCGGCGCGTATTTTGGCCTCGCGGCGGCCTTGCGGAAGGCCGACGGTTCTCCAGGTAGGTGGGGAGGTTCGCGCACTTTCGCACTGACCCTCGCATGGCGGATCAAGAGATGGTCGATGTCCGAGGCTGGCATAGCGCTCTGGGTTCGGGTTCGCCGCGCGGCCGAGGAGGCCGATCAGCTCGGTGAAGGCGCGCGCGTCGGTCTCCTGTGCGGAGCGCCTCCGGGGCTCGCTGTCCATCACAGTCGGCCTGATGGCCTTGAGGCGGCTGGCTCACCGCCCTGCGAGTCGCCGAGGTGGAGCTGACCACTGCCGCCGTGGCCGATCCGGCCGAGCGGCTCGAATCCGCCGAGTTCGGTAAGCCCCTCGGGGCTCAGTGGCGTCACATTCAAGTGAGTGGCGTCCCTTCGGCCTGGTCGGTCGTTGCGTCACCGTCTCAAAGGTAATCCACTCCGACAGGGTGTCCGTGCTCTGGTGGGACAGCGCCTGGGCTTGTTCTTCGCGCAGGTGAGATCGCAGCGATTCAGGCCCCTCCGGTGCTTTCGGAGGGGGCCTTCGCCCATGAGGCTCGCGTGGACGCGCCCCAGCGCACGTTATGAACGTTGTTACTTCCGCTAGTGCGGCCGGGCCCGACGAGGCCGGGCGGATGCGGGGACCGGAGTCTGGTCGCTGTGAACAGTGGCTGGCCGGTGAGGCAACTCCGGTGACCGGTGAGCGGGACCGAACACGCTGGGATGAAGCGACCGTGCTGGGGTGGTGCTGGGAAGACCCAGCCACTGACGACGTTTTCGCAGGTGGCAGCTCTACGCTCCACATTATGCTTCAACGTGTGACCGTGCGGTTGCTTTGAGCGATTTGGTTTTCGCGTTGAGCCCTTCCGGGGCGGGGTCAGCTTCTCCAGGTCGAGGCTGATCTCGAAGGGGACCGGTCGCTTCAGTGAGCCCCGGAAGATACCGGCGGGTGCGTAGGCGCGCGTCGGCTTGTCGAGTTCGCAGACGTGCACGACAGGGAGTCCGTCCTCGTCCTCGATGCACCAGTAGTGCGGAATGCCGGCCTCCGCGTATTTGCCGAGCTTGACCGTACGATCGCGATGGGCGGACTCGGGGGAGACGACCTCGATGACGAGTTGGACTTCGTCCGGCGCGAACCAGGTGCGGTCGGCGTCGTAGGCGGCGGTGGTCACCAGCAGGTCAGGTTCCGGCCGATTGCGCTGGTCCAGCTTGATGGTCATCTCGCGGCTGACCTCGGCCTCGGCGGGTGCCTGCTCCATGAGGGCCAGGGTGAGCATCGTGACGAGGTGGCCGTGCCACCACCGCTGGGGCGACGTCATGAAGACGAGGGCTCCGTCGATGAGCTCGGTGTGGCGTGGTGCCTCGGGGAGGCGGTCCAGATTCTCCGCGAACCAGCCGTCCGGGCGGCGGCAGCGCGAAGGCGCCGGTGCGGTTCCGCTCTCCGGCGACGGCGGAAGGGGTCCGCGTCTCCGGGAGTGGGCCCTCAGGTTCCTACCGTGCTGGATTTGCCGACCCTGAGGCGGCGGTGCGGTACTCACTCACTGCGGGCCGGCGTCTCTGTCATCACGTCCTCGATCGGGACGCTGGGGCACGGCTCGTCATGCGCTCATCGATGATGCGGTTGATCTCGCGCTCGGTGAGAACATCGTCCTGGTCGGCCCGCTCCACGACCACGGGCGTGTGCTGTGTCATATACGCAGCGCTACCGTGTGTCACGTATGCTCCTTCCGGGGGATCATCGGGGCATGGCCGAAACCGTTGATGCGCCCGTCATTTTGAGTAACGAGCCCGGATCTTTTTCCTGGGGTGTGCTGACCGAGCGGCATCCGGCGCTCGTCGGGAGAGTGCGTGATGCCTTTCCGTACGGTCCTGGGCAGCGCCGGGCGCTTGATGTTCTGCTTGGGGAGTGCGCGGAGGGCGTGATCGAGCCTCTTGGGGCCGATGCGCGTGACCGGGATCTGTGGGTGGGGTGGGACCGGGGGTACGTCGGCGGGTCGTGGTTCGATGCGCCGTTTCTGTGGGCGGAGAGCTACTTCTACCGCAGGCTTCTCGGCGCCGTCGGGTACTTCGGGCCGGGACCGTGGCAGGGCCTCGATCCGTTCCGTCCGTTCAAGCTGGCCGAGCTGCGCACCGGAGAGGCGGAAGCCGAGCTGGCGGCGTTGGGCCGGCTGGCCATGCGGACCGTCGGCGAGCAGGGCCGTGCGCTGCTTCAGGGCTCCCTGTGGGGCAACCGCGCGGACCTCGGGTTCCATCTGGTCTCCGGCGGTGGGGGAGCGGGCGGTGGTACGGGTGCCGGCGCCGGTGGTCCTCTTGTCGCGGACGACTCCGAGACGCTGTGGTCGCTGCTGCCCGCCGGAGGACCGAACACCGTATGCCTCGTCGCGGACAACGCCGGACGTGAACTCGTCCCCGATCTGCTCCTGATCGACCACCTGTTGCGGCACCAGCACGCCGAACATGTCGTCCTGCACGTCAAGCCGTACCCGTACTTCGTCTCCGACGCCACCACCGCTGATGTGATCGACTGCCTGCGCCATATGAAACGGGCCGACGGTGTTGCCGGAGTGGTCGGCGAACGGCTCTGGGCGGCCATGGGACGCGGTCGGCTCGTCGTACGGGCGCACGCCTTCTCGTGCGCGCCTCTGCCGTACTCGGACATGCCCGACGATCTGCGTCAGGACTTCGCGGAGGCCACGGTGACCATCATGAAAGGCGACTTGAACTACCGGCGTCTCGTGGGCGATCAACTCTGGCCCGCCACCACGCCGTTCGCCGAGCGCACGGCGTACTTCCCGGGCCCTGTGGCGGCTCTGCGCACACTGAAGTCCGAAGTGATCGTCGGACTGGACGAGCGGACGGAGTCCGCGCTCGTCGCCGCGCACGACCAGCGATGGCGCACCAGCGGCACCCACGCGCTGATCCAGGTCCGGCGCTGATGACGTCGTCTTCCGTTCCGAACTGACGGCGGAACTGACAGGCGCCGGGCCGCGTCCCCCGTGGCGTGGAGAGAGCGGAAAGAGACGGTGGCAGGGCAGGCCTCGGGTGCAGCGGGGCCTTGGCCGTGGTGGGCGGGTTCATCGTCGGATTCGTGGTGTGGGGGATCGGCGCCGGTCCGGGAGTGCAGGGCAGTTTCGAGGGGGAGAGGGATGTCAGCCTGTTCTATGTCGAGCTGCCGCTGATGTTCTTCGGGATGCCCGCGCTGGCACTGGGAGTCTGGGCCCTGACACTGGGCGTACTACGGGTCCGGGAGTGGACGGCCGCCCTTGCCGTGGTGGTCGCCCTCGCGGCCGGCGCCTGGGGGTGTACGGAGTGGCTGGAGGTGCGTACGGCTCCGTTCACTCGGCAGGCGGCGGAGCAGGAGGGCTGGTGAGCTCGGTGCCCCTGGCCCGCCCCGGACCGTAGTCGGTCGGTCAGTCAGGCCTGTCCGGGCGCCTCGTCAGGCCTTGGGTGCCAGCCCGGTCTTCGCGCCCGCGCCGCACAGCGGTACGACTACGGAGCGGTCGGTCCAGTCGGCCACCGCCGCCCAGCAGGCGACGCCCGTCGACTCCACGAAGAGGCCTCGGGCGGCCAGATCGAGCTGGGCGGCGCGGAGTTGGTCCTCCGTCACGGTGAGGAAGGTGCCGCCGGAGTCTCTTACGGCGCGCAGGATCTGGCGGGCGCGCGGCGGACGAGGGATGGCGATGCCCTCGGCGAGAGTGGCGGGGGGGGGGGGGGGCGGGG
>NZ_FMDK01001212.1 GCF_900091995.1 Streptomyces sp. MnatMP-M17 | reverse complement strand
GGCCCGGCCCGCCCGCCGGTACGGCGGCCCGTCCGGCTGCTCACGGCTGCCGTCTTCGCGCTCGCGGGGCTCATCTTCGTCACCAGTTTCAACACGGCCAAGGGCACCAACATCCGTACGGACGCCTCGCTGTTGAAGCTCTCCGACCTGATCCACGAGCGTGACCGCAAGAACGCCGAACTGGGTGACACCACCGCGGCGGTACGGCGCGAGATCGACGTGCTCGTCGGCCGTGACGACGGTGCCACCGAGGCCGAGAACGCCAGGCTGCGCGCGCTGGAGACGGCTGCGGGCACCAAGAAGCTCACCGGCCGGGCCCTCACCGTCACCCTCGACGACGCCCCGCCGAACGCCACCGCCAATCCCGGCTATCCCGAGCCCCAGCCCAATGACCTCGTCATCCATCAGCAGGACCTCCAGGCCGTCGTCAATGCCCTGTGGCAGGGCGGCGCGGAGGGCATCCGTGTGATGGACCAGCGGCTGATCTCCACCAGCGCGGTGCGGTGCGTGGGCAATACGCTGATCCTTCAGGGCCGTGTCTACTCCCCGCCGTACAAGATCACCGCTGTCGGTGACCAGGACAGGCTCCGCAAGGCGCTCACCGACTCGCCGGCGATCCAGAACTACCAGCTCTATGTGAAGGCGTACGGCCTCGGCTGGAAGGTCGACGAGCACGGCGAGGAGACGCTGCCCGGCTACACGGGCACGGTGGATCTGCACTACGCGGACCCGGTCGAGTAGTCGAGCAGCCGCTCGTACGGTCGCTCACGGGTGGCGCTCACGGGTGCTCATGGGCGGTGCTCACAGAGGTGCTCATGGACGGTTCCGTCCGGCGGGACGGGCAGGGCGGGCGTATGGCGTCTGTGACCAAGAGCAACCCCGAACCTGTGTGCACCTGCCCCATGCGCCGCCCATGTGTCCCTGCCGCCCTTTAGTCTGGTGCCGTACCGCCTCGGGGCGGCACCGAACGGAAGGGACAGCATGTACGGCTGGATCTGGCGGCATCTGCCGGGCAACGCGTGGCTGCGTGCGGCGATCTCGCTCGTCTTGGCGCTGGCGGTCGTCTATGTGCTGTTCCAGTACGTCTTCCCCTGGGCGGAGCCGCTGCTGCCCTTCAACGATGTGACGGTCGACGGATCGGGGGCGGCCGGATGAGCGCGCGGATTCTCGTCGTCGACAACTACGACAGCTTCGTCTTCAACCTCGTCCAGTACCTGTACCAGCTCGGCGCCGAGTGCGAGGTGCTGCGCAACGACGAGGTGACCACCTCCCACGCCCAGGACGGCTTCGACGGCGTTCTGCTCTCGCCCGGCCCCGGCACTCCCGAACAGGCCGGTATCTGCGTCGAGATGGTGCGCCACTGCGCCGCGACCGGAGTGCCCGTCTTCGGCGTCTGCCTCGGGATGCAGTCGATGGCCGTGGCGTACGGCGGTGTCGTGGACAGGGCGCCCGAGCTGCTGCACGGAAAGACGTCCCTCGTCACGCACGAGGGCAAGGGCGTGTTCGCCGGGCTGCCTTCGCCGTTCACCGCGACCCGCTACCACTCGCTCGCGGCGGAACCGTCGGAGCTGCCGGCCGAGCTGGAAGTGACGGCGCGTACGGCGGACGGCATCATCATGGGCGTACGCCACCGTGAACTGCCGGTCGAGGGCGTGCAGTTCCATCCGGAGTCCGTCCTCACCGAGCACGGCCATCTGATGCTGGCCAACTGGCTGGCGCGGTGCGGTGATCCTGAGGCGGTGGACCGGTCGGCGGGCCTCGCGCCGGTGGTGGGCAAGGCGCTCGCGTGACCACACTCCGCCCCGAACACGAGGCCGGTCAGGGAGGCTCGTACGAGCAGGGAGCGTACGAGGACTCCGGCGCGTTCGAGGCGGCGGTGGAAGGGCTGGCGGACCCGCTGAACGATCCGCTTCCGGGACAGCGCGGGCCGGGGCCGGTCCCGGGACCGGGGCGGGGGCGCCGTCGGCGAGGCCAGGTCCAGGGCCAGGTGCCCGGGAACGGCGGCGTACCTGGGCCGGGGAGTGCAGCCGGGCCTGGGGGTGTACCCGTGGCCGTACCGGGGCAGGGCGGCGCGCCCGCGTCGGCAGCGGGCCAGGCGCCGGTGCCGCAGCAGTCGCCGTGGTCGCCTGCCGAGGAACCGGCCGTCGCCGACCCGGAGTCGGAGTGGTCCGGCGACTACTACCGCCAGTACGCGGCCGAGACTCCGCCCGGGGCCCGGAGCCCGCAGGGCGAGTGGTCCGGCGCTCCTCCGTACTACACGGACGGCCAGGCGGCCTCCGGGCCGTTGCCTTCGCCGTCTCCTGCCCCTGCGTCTGTCCCGTCGCCTTCAGTGCCGTCTCCGTCGGCGTCGGCTTCCGCATCGATATCCGGCGTCGGTGCCGGTGCGGTGCTGGACGACGAGACGGTCGGTCTCCGTACGACGGACACGCGCCGCGCGGTCGTGCCGGGGCCCGGAGCGGATGAGGCCGCCACGGCCGTGATCCCGGTGGTGGAAGCGCCGGCGGAACCGGCGGTGGAACCCGTACCTCGTACAGGCGGCCGTGCGGAGCGCCGTAAGGCCGCAGCGAAGGGCGGACGGGGCCGTAGACGCTCCGAGCCCGTGCCGGCCGGATCTGGGGCAGCGTCGGGGGCCGAGCAGGGCTCCGAAGGGCCGTCGCCCGCCCGGCCGCTCTCCCGTGTCGAGGCACGCCGGGCCGCGCGCGCCGCCAAGGACAGTCTGGCCGTCGTCGCCAGCCGTGTGGTCGGTGAGCTGTTCATCACCTTCGGCGTGCTGATGCTGCTGTTCGTCACGTACCAGCTCTGGTGGACGAACGTCCGGGCCGATGTCTATGCCGGCAAGGAGACCAACAAGATCCAGGAGAGCTTCGCCAAGGGCCGGCAGCCCGGGGCCTTCGAGCCGGGACAGGGCTTCGCGATCATGCATATCCCCAAGCTGGATGTCGTGGTCCCGATCGCCGAGGGCATCAGCAAGGCGAAGGTCCTCGACCACGGCATGGTCGGGCATTACGCGGAGGGCAGCCTGAAGACGGCGATGCCCTCCGACAAGCAGGGCAACTTCGCGGTGGCGGGCCACCGCAACACCCACGGCGAACCGTTCCGCTATATCAACCAGCTCCAGCCCGGCGACGAGATCATCGTCGAGACGCGGGACGCGTACTACACGTACGACATGACCAGCATCCTGCCGCAGACCGCACCGTCGAATGTGAGCGTGATCGGTCCGGTGCCGCCCGGTTCCGGGTTCACGGAACCGGGCCGCTACATCACGCTGACGACCTGTACTCCCGAATTCACCAGTACCTACCGCATGATCGTGTGGGGCAAGATGGTGGAGGAACGGCCACGCAGCAAGGGCAAGCCCGACGCTCTCGTCGGCTGAGCTCGATCGGGATCAGGACAGCACGGCAGGGACCGGCGACAGGGACGGGGACGGGGCGCGGTGGCAGCGAGTACCGAGAACGGGGAACAGACGGGAAGACCGCCGCTGTCGGACCGGGAGCAGCGCCCGCGGCCGGGCCAGGAACCAGAGCCCGCGGCTCCGGCCACGGCTGCGCGCCGCCGGTTCCGTAGCCCTCTCGCGGCCGTGGTCAGCGTCTGCGGCGAGTTGCTCATCACCGCCGGTGTCGTCCTCGGCCTCTTCGTCGTCTACTCGCTGTGGTGGACGAATGTCCTGGCCGACCGCGAGGCCGCCCGGCAGGGCGACGACATACGGCACAACTGGGCGCAGGAGGGCACGAAGAGCGGCAGCCCCCGGACGTTCGACTCCGCGGACGGGATCGGCTTCCTGCACGTTCCGGCGATGGGCAGCGGCGAGATCCTGGTCAAGAAGGGCACGGGCACCTCGCTGCTGAACGACGGTGTCGCCGGCTACTACACCGAACCGGTCAAGTCCGCGCTTCCCTGGGACAAGAAGGGCAACTTCACGCTGGCCGCGCACCGGGACGGCCATGGCGCGAGGTTCCACAACATCCACAAGATCAAGACCGGTGATCCGATCGTCTTCGAGACGCGTGACACGTGGTTCGTCTACAAGGTCTACAAGGAGCTTCCGAAGACCTCCAAGTACAACGTGGACGTGCTCAGCTCCGTCCCCAAGGAATCGGGGAAGACCAAGCCGGGCCGCTATCTCACGCTGACGACCTGCACGCCGATCTACACCTCGGACTACCGCTATATCGTCTGGGCCGAGCTGGTCCGTACGGACAAGGTCGACAAGAACCGCACGCCGCCGCCGGAGCTGAGGCCCTAGGCGCTCCAGGCGGCGCGGTAGGCCGC
>NZ_FMDK01000361.1 GCF_900091995.1 Streptomyces sp. MnatMP-M17 | reverse complement strand
CGCCGGGGGCCGGCGGGCGCGGCCGCGTGTTCCGGTCCGGCGGCCGGTCAGGCCGTGTACCCGTACACCGAGCGGACGTCGCCGGTGAAGGGCTTGACCAGGCCGCGCGGGGCCGGGCTGTTCACTCCGCCGTCCGGCTCGAACGCGGTCACGACGACGTTCTCGTCCCCCAGGGCGTGCCGGAGACGGCGGTGGTGGCGGTCCGCCTCCCCGGCGTCCTCCAGCGGGCCGGTCTTCGTCCACTGGGTGTCGCGGGAGGGCGGCCGGCCGTCGTCGGTCCAGTACACGCACGGGACTGCCAGCAGCCGGCGCACCCGGCGCAGGCCGTCCGCGAACTCCTTCTCGCTCAGGCCCAGATAGGACAGCTCCCCCCGGTACCAGGCCAGCGCGGCCGTGCCGCCGGCCTAGAACCGCCAGTGCAGGTAGGCCGCCTGGTGCTGCATCGCGCGTTCGGGGACGCGCAGCGCCGCCTCCATCGACCCCAGCCAGCTGTTGCAGCTCCTGCACAACACACCGCGCACCCGGCCCGTCCCCGCGTCATGGTCGACGGCGGCCGTCGGGCGGCGAGCGCACAGCTGGCACTGCGGATGACGGTCACGGAAGGCGGCGCGCTCGCTGTTCGACATCCACGCGTACAGCAGCGGCAGGGTACGGCGGGCCTTCCACCGGGCGCGGGGCCCAGCCGGTGGCGTACCGAGCAGGCAGCCCAGTGCGCACCGCTGGGTGTGAGTCCAGCAGGTCACCGGCCAGTTCCCGTTTCCCGCCCGCGGACTGTCCGCGGGCGGCAGCGGGGCAAGTGAGGGGCTGCGGCGAACTCAGCAGCGGTTCGTTGGCTCGTCGCCGTAGGGGAAGGACACGTTGCCGCTGTACACCCAGGCGCGCCAGTCGGAGGCGTAGAACCACTTCGTCCCGTAGTCGGGGTTGTAGAACACGCAGCGGGCGTAAGCCCAGCCCTGAGACGGCGTCTTGTATCCGTCGCACTCCGAGGCCGGTCCTCCGCGGAAGGTGGCTCCCGCCTTGTAGTGCATGAAGCTGCCACCAATAACGCTGATTCTCCAGTCGCAGTTGACTGCTGACTTAGAGGTGGGGCCAGGTGCTGCAGAAGCAGTGCCGAGGGTGGGCCCGGCAACTGCGGCCGCGGCCGGGGCCTGGGCTGGTACCGCCGTAGCGCCGAAGGCAACCACAGTGCCGAGGCCGAGAGTCATCAGAACTTTCCGGATACGCATGTCTACTCCCTCTTCGTTGACGCACGTTTGAACCGTTGCGTTTCGCTGGGGCTGCTGTTGAGCCCTCACGGTTGCATCACCATTTCAATGGGCTGGGCGGTTGTTTGGCAGTGCTGTTCCGGCGGCCAAACAATGGCCGGGGGTGATCTCGTAGAGGGCGGCAGGAGCTGCGTAGCGTGGCCATCGGCCCAGTACGGGGGCGGTGGGAGGGACTTTGGCTGTGGCGGGTCGTCGTGAGGTGCCGGTGGATCCGGGGGCGGGGCCGGTGCAACGGTTCGCGTCCGAGTTGCGGAAGCTGCGGGCCGAGACGGGTATCACCTACCGGGCCATGGCCCAGCAGGCGGGCTATTCGATCACCACGCTGTCGCAGGCAGCGGCGGGTGAGCAGTTGCCGACGCTGCCGGTCGTCTTGGCCTATGCGGCGGCGTGCGGAGGCAACGACGGCGAGTGGGAAACCCGGTGGCGTGAGGCATCCGTGGAAGCGGCCGCCCTGACTGCTGAAAACGGCACGGAAACGACAGATCCGCCGTACCGAGGGCTGGCCCGGTACGAGACCGGTGACAGCGGACAGTTCTTCGGACGCAAACAACTCACCGAGGACCTCATGTCCTTGCTGCGCCGTGAGCGGTTCGCGGCAGTGTTCGGCCCGTCGGGCAGCGGGAAGTCTTCTGTGCTGCGCGCGGGAGTGATTCCCGCGCTCCAGCACTCCGAAGACGGGAGTGCGCGGCTGGCCGCGATCCGGGTTCTGACTCCCGGCGAGCACCCCTTCCGGACGCAGGCGCACCTCGTGACCCCGAAGGACGCCTCCGCGGACACGCTCGTGGTCGTTGACCAGTTCGAGGAAGTCTTCACCCTCTGCAAAGATCCCGCGGAACGCGCCGCCTTCATCGACCTCCTGCTCGCGGCACGCCGGCCCGGCAGCCGACTACGTGTACTCATCGCGGTCCGCGCCGACTTCTACGGCCGCTGCGCCGAACACCGCGATCTGGCCGACGCCCTGCGCGACACCAGTGTGCTGGTCGGCCCGATGACTCCCGATGAACTGCGAGAGGCCGTGGTGAAGCCGGCTGCGGCCCGCGGACTGACGGTGGAGCGGGCACTGACCGCCCGGCTGGTCGACGAGGTCGCCGGCCAGCCCGGCGGACTGCCCCTGATGTCACATGTCCTGCTGGAGACCTGGCGCCGGCGCAGGGGCGGCAAGCTCACACTGGAGGGCTACCAGGCGGCCGGCGGACTGAACGGAGCCGTCGCCCAGACCGCCGAGGACGTCTACACCCGGCTCACCCCCCAGCAGGCCGAGATGGCCCGCAGCATCCTGCTCCGGCTCGTCACCCCGGGCGACGGCACCCCGGAGACCCGCCGCCTGGTCCCACGCAGCGAACTCGACACCGCACACGATCCCCAGCAGGCCGGGCAGATCATCGAGGACCTGGCCCGAGCCCGGCTGCTCACCCTCGACGACGACACTGTCGACCTCGCCCACGAGGCCCTCCTCACCGGCTGGCCCCGGCTCCACGGATGGATCGAGGACGCCCGCGACCGCCTGCGCCTTCACCGCCGCCTCACCGACGACGCCACAGCATGGGCCGAGACGAACCAGGATCCGAGCGCCCTCTACCGCGGCAACCGCCTGGCCGCAGCCGAGGAACAGCTCACGGCACTCAACCTGAACACGGTGGAACAATCCTTTCTCGCCGCGGGCGTCGCCACCCGGGACCGGGAAGAGGGTGCTGCGGTTCGCGCCACCCGGCGTTTACGCACGCTCAGCGCCTCCCTGTCCGTCCTGCTGGTTCTTGCCGTCGTCGCAGGCCTGATCGCCTGGGATCAGAGCCGGAGCAGTGACCGCCAGCGTCAGGCTGCCGACACCGCCCGGAAGGTGGCCCTGTCCCGGCAGCTCGCCGCACAGTCGGCGGTGCTCGTCGGCACCAACTCCGATCTCGCGTCACTACTGGCCGTCCACGCGTTTCGGAACAGCCCAACATCCCAGGCCCTGGAAAGCCTTCAGGCCGCCGCTGCCGTGCCTCTCCGCCACAAGCTCACCGGGCACTCCGGCGCTGTACTGTCGGTGGCGTTCAGTCCGGACGGGCGCACGCTGGCCGCCACCGCCGACGGCGGCGGCACAGTCCGGTTGTGGGACACAGCTACGGGCCGTCTCCGTAAAAGCCTGACCGGATTGACGGGGGCCGTCCTCTCCGTGGTTTTCAGCCCCGATGGACAGACCTTGGCCACCGCCAGCACGGACGATCGCTCAGTGCGGCTGTGGGACACGAACACCGGCCGCCTCCGACGAAGCTTTGACGAACGAACCAACGGAACGATGTCAGTGGCGTTCAGCCCCGACGGCCGCACCCTGGCAACCGCCAGCAGCGGGCATGGGGTAGATCTGTGGAACCCGGACACCGGCCGCCTTCTCAGAAGCCTTGACGAACGGTCCATCGGAGCGGAACTGGTGGCGTTCAGTCCCGACGGACGCACCCTCACCACCGCCAGCGGGCTTGACCGCTCGGTGCGGCTATGGGACACGGACACCGGCATCATCCGAAGAAGCCTCAGTGAAGGAGCCAACGGAACCCTGACGGTGGCGTTCAGCCCGGACGGGCACACCCTCGCCACCGGCGGCCAAGACCAGACGGTGCGGCTGTGGGACACGGCCACCCGCGGGC
>NZ_FMDK01000210.1 GCF_900091995.1 Streptomyces sp. MnatMP-M17 | reverse complement strand
CCCCCGCCCCGCCACTCCGCATCCACCTCACGGCGGCTCGGCAGCCCGACATCCTGCGCGCGCACCCGCCCGAGCAGCACTTGTTTGGACAGCGGTGGCCGGTCGTACGGGCGCTGGGGCTCGTCCCCGACCAATGTCAGCGATCCGGTGAAGCCCTTCTCGCGCAGCGTCTCGGCGGCGCGCAGCCCGGCCAGCGACGCGCCGACGATGACGATCCGGCCGTCGCGCCGTTCACCGGACACGGGCGCCCGCCCGCTCCCCGACCAGGATGGCCTGCACCGGACATGCCGCCGCCGCCCGGCGGACGTGTTCCTGCTGATCGTCGGGGACGGTCGGTGTGTACATCAGGGCCTCCTCGCCATGCAGCTCGAACACCTCAGGGGCGAGAAACGCACACTGCGCGTAACTCTGACAGCGATTGAGGTCGACAACGATCTGCATCCCGACGATCCGCATCCCGATCCGCTCCTCGTGCCCGCCCGCCGCCGTCTCCGTCCTACTGCCTGCCGGGAAGCGGCGCGAGCGGTGTTACTCCGGCGAGGGCGCCGGGCCGGCAGAAGCCACACGCGCGGACCAGCCGGGTGGAGTGTCCTGGAGTGTCCTCGTGGGCGGACAGACTCCGTGGCGGTGTGGTGACACCCGGGTCAGAGTTCGTGAGGCATGTCCGGTGTGATGCCTCGCGCCGTCAGCGCGTCTGCGTAGTCACGGCGTATCCGCGGGTCCTCGTCCTCGTACGGCAGCAGACTGCCGCCCTCCCGGATGCTGACCAGCACACCGGGACGGCCGTCCACGATCGGGTTGCCGGCCCGTCGGATGCCCGTCGGATGCTTCACCCCGCCCCGGAACGCCAGCTGTCTGGCCGTCCCCGGGCCGGTGTTGAAGTGCTGGTGGAACCACTTGCTCGGCGGGCTGTAGACGGAGCCCTCGCCCCACTCGACACGGACCACCCGGTCGCCGTTGCCGGCCTGGTACGGGCGGCTGCCCGCCTCCTGCGGCCAGATGAGTACGTAGCCCTCCGACCGCAGGCCGTAGAGAATCGCTCCGCCCAGATGGTGGTGTGCCTTGTGGTAGCGCCCGGCCGGCCAGGAGGTGATGTGCGCGGCGACGGTGTTGCCGGCCATCTCGAAGACGGTCGCGTCCACGCCGCTGCCCTTGACACCCAGGGAGTCCAGCGCGATCTCGTGGATGTCGGCGATGAAGTTGGTCTCCGCGATACCGCCGAAGTAGTTCTGGTAGCGCCTGCTGTCCGCGTAGTACGCCGCGCCGGGCGAGAACCGGTCGGTGAAGCGGTAGTCGTTGGCGAAGACGAAGTCCTCGTTGTGGAACAGATCCATCACCATGGGCGCGTCGTTGACGGCCATGTACACCACCGGCTCCGATCCCGTGTTGTGCAGGACATAGGCGCAGTTGAGCGGGATGGCGAAGAAACTGCCCCGCTGCCACTCGAAGCTGGTCGTGCGGGAGTCGCCGGGCAGTCGGACATCGGCCGTGCCGCGCCCCGACAGGACGGTGATGAACTGCTGGTGGAGATGCTGCTGGACTTCCAACGACCGGCGGGCGGCGATCTCGCCGATCTGCATGCCGGTGAAGCCCTCCATGCCGTGCAGTTGGACGAACGCCGCCCGGCCTCCGGTGCGTGCCCAGTCGGCGCGCTCCACCGTACGGACGTCGGAGATACCGTAGCCGCGGTGGACCGGGATCCCTTCCTTGTGCATCCAGGTGTCGTAGAAGGTCTCCCGGGCCTGGCCGGACGCTGCCATCGGTCACTCCTCTTCCGCCGCGGAACTCGTGCGTCGCGCGGCTCGTCAGTCGTAGAACTCGTCCATCCGCGAGGCGATGCCGTGCTCGGCGCACGCCTCGCGGTACATCAGCCGGACCGCCGGATCCTCGTCCGCGTAGTCGATCTGGTCGCCGCCGAGCCGGGTGCTGACGGAGGACATCGGCAGTCCGGTCGCCGGGTCCCGGCGCGCGTTGAGATGGCGCAGGGCGAGGTAACGGGCAGGCGTGGCACCGGTGTTGAAGTGCTGATGGAAGGTCTCGCCGGGCGGGATCACCAGTGAGCCCTCCGCCCAGTCGTACCGCCGGATCGGCTCGCCCTCCTGCCA
>NZ_FMDK01000238.1 GCF_900091995.1 Streptomyces sp. MnatMP-M17 | reverse complement strand
CCGGACGGGACTTCCACCCGCGAGCCTGGACCAGCTTTCAGGACGCACCATGGGCACAGCTTAGATACAAGACAGATGCACCGGCAGGCCCGTCCGGGATACGGACGGGAAGACGATCGGAACAGCGACCGATCCACTGGCCTGCGCTACGTTGTGGAGCGTGACCGGCCACGCCATCGAAGAGGTACGTCTCACCGCGTTCAAGAGCTTTCGCGACGCGGTGCTGCCCCTGGCCCCGCTGACGGTACTGATCGGGCGCAACAGCAGCGGCAAGTCCAACGCCCTGGACGGCCTGGAAGTCCTCTCCCGGCTGGCGCGCGGAGACGACATCAGCGAGGCCGTCGAGAGCCGCCGCAGCGCCTCGGGTCCGGTACGGGGCGGGCTGACCGGATGCGTACCGCACGGCTCGGACCGGTTCTCGCTCGGGTGCACGGTCAGCACTGAATACGGTCCCGTGGAACTCGATGTGACGATTCAGGTGGAACCTGAAGTACAGATCATTGAGGAACGCCTGTCCGGCCCTACGGACAGCAGAGGCCACAGACCGCTCCTGGTCAGCGGTGAGCCCAGTCCCGGCCTCGGTGAGATCAATGCCTCCTGGTACAACGGCAGACCGGGCCGCAATCCACGGGCACTCTTCCGCAACACCCGGCTGCTCATCTCACAGACGCCTCTCCGGATCCCGGGGGACACCGACGGCGAGACCGACACACTGTTCGCGGCGGACGCCGTACTCACCGCTCTCAGCAGCTCGTTCCACCTCGATCCGGTACCACATCTGATGCGGCAGTACGTGCCCGCACGCGACGTCCACCTACGGCGTACGGCGGAGAACCTCTCGGCCGCCATCGGCGGCATCCAGCGGAACGACCCACAACTCTTCCGCCATCTTGTCGAGTTGCTGCGCGGCCTGGCCGACCACGACATCGACCGGCTCGCCGTCACCAAGTCGGAGCTGGGCGATGTGATGCTCGCCCTTGACGAAGGCCGGCTGGGACTCACACCCGCCCGCGAGATGAGCGACGGAATGCTCCGCTTCCTCGCCATCGCCACATCGCTGCTCACCGGGGACAAAGGGCTGGATCTGGGCCGCACGAGCATGCGTTTTCCGGAGGACTCGCTGATGCTGGTCATCGAGGAGCTGGAGAACGGGTTGCATCCGTCACAGGCGTCACAGGTCCTCCGGCTGGTCCGTGAGGCGGCGACCGAGAACAACACCCTGGTCCTGGTCACCACGCACAGTCCGGCCCTGCTCTCCGCACTGAGCGGCGACGACCACCAGGGCGTGATCGTCTGCTCGCGCGACCGTGAGACGGGCGCCAGCAGGCTGACGCGTCTCACCGAACTGGACGGCTACGCGAGGGCGATGAGCGCCGGACCACTGGGCGATGTGGTCGCCAACGGGCGGCTGTTGGAGACGCGTCCGGGAAAGCGGGACTACTCGGAGTTCGACCGTCTGCTCGGAATCGGGTGAAGCGTTGGCTCGCGGGGTGGAGTTCGTCGACACATCGATCCTGTGCAACCTGCTGGAGGTGCCGGGCAAATCCCAGGACCGCGAGAAGGTGATCGCGGAGCTGAAGCGCAAGCGGGAGCTACGGGAAGCCGATCTGCTGCTGCCGGTCACCGCAATCATCGAAACGGGAAACCACATCGCCCAGCTCGCGGACGGCCACTTCCGCCGGCTGTGCGCGGAACGTCTCGCCGGAGTGCTGGTCACGGTGATCGAGGGAACGGCCCCCTGGGCCCTCAACGAGGTCGAGTGGAACGCCGCGCATCTGCGCGCGCTGGTGGACGGCGGGAGCACCGGCACCACTCTGATCGAGCACGCCTGCAACAAGCTCGGCTGCGGCGATCTGAACATCCTGGTCGAACGCGACCGCTATCTGGCGCGGACCTCCGGGGTGACCGCGACCATCTGGACACTGGACGGGCTGCTCGCGTCCTACACCTGAGTGCGCCTTCCATGTCTGGGCTCGCTGCCGACCGGAACATCAGGCCGGCGCATCAGGCACGGACCGGGCCCATCTCGCGTATCACCCGCCGAAAACACCACAACCGCGTGCATCCATCCGGGGTGCTCGTGAGTCTCAAGACGGGACACCTTTCCCAAGGTGGTCCTGTTTTGGCGCATTTCAACGCATTCGCGGATTCGGAGCGTTTCCTTTGATGTCCAGTCTCCCGGGCGTACGCAGAGCCGCCGCGGTCACGGTCACCCTCACCGCCGGCGCGCTGCTGTCCGTCTCCTCCCTGGTCGCGCCCGCGCAGGCCGCCACCGCGCCGTCCATCGGCGGCAAGGGCGGGTTCGTGCTCAACAACGCGACCGGCGCCACGGTCTACGGCAAGGCCGCCGACACCCGGCGTCAGATGGCGAGTACGACGAAGATCATGACGGCCGCGGTGGTGCTCAGCACCAAGGGCGTCGACCTCAACCGCAAGGTGACCGTCAAGCAGGCCTACCGCGACTACGTCACCAAGCAGGGCGCCAGCACGGCGGATCTGCGTACCGGCGACAAGGTCACCGTCCGCCAGCTGCTGTACGGGACGATGCTGCCCTCCGGCTGCGACGCCGCGTACGCGCTCGCCGACACCTTCGGCACCGGCTCGACGACCGCCGCGCGCACCAAGTCGTTCATCGCGAAGATGAACGCGAAGGCCACCTCGCTCAAGCTCAAGAACACCAAGTTCGATTCGTTCGACGGCATCTCGCAGAGCGGGAAGAACTACACCACCCCGCGCGACCTCGCGAAGATCGCCCAGTACGCCATGAAGAACGCGAACTTCCGCGCGGTCGTCAAGGCCACCTCGTACAAGAGCACGGCGCCGACCAGCACGGGCGGCAAGCGCACGTACACCTGGTACAACACCAACAAGCTGCTCGGCTCCTACAAGGGCGCCGTCGGCATCAAGACCGGCACCGGCACGGCGGCCGGGCCCTGCCTGGTCTTCGCCGCCACGCGCGGCAGCAAGACCCTCGTCGGTGTCGTCCTGAACGGCACGGACCGCTACAAGGACGCCGCCAAGCTGCTCGACTACGGCTTCGGCTCGTCAACGGCGAAGACCATGAAGCTGCGCACGCTCCCGGCGGACGCCCAGCGCGACTGATCCCGACATGTCGGGCCGGACGGAGGCCGCGCCGGAGCCCACCGCTCCGGCGCG
>NZ_FMDK01001166.1 GCF_900091995.1 Streptomyces sp. MnatMP-M17 | reverse complement strand
AGCGGCTGTACGAGCGGTTCGGCTTCGAGCCGATCGGCTTCCGGCGCGGCTACTACCAGCCGGGCAATGTCGACGCGCTCGTCATGCGCCTCCATATGAAGACACATCAAGGAACTGAGATCCATGGCTGACGAACCTCTCGTCCTCGGTATCGAGACCTCCTGTGACGAGACCGGGGTCGGCATCGTCCGAGGGACGACGCTGCTCGCCGACGCCATCGCGTCGAGCGTCGACGAGCACGCGCGCTTCGGCGGTGTGGTGCCGGAGGTCGCCTCCCGCGCGCACTTGGAGGCGATGGTGCCGACGATCGAGCGCGCGCTGAAGGAGGCGGGCGTCTCCGCCCGCGACCTGGACGGCATCGCGGTGACGGCCGGGCCCGGGCTGGCCGGCGCGCTGCTGGTGGGTGTCTCGGCGGCGAAGTCGTACGCGTACGCCCTCGGCAAGCCGCTGTACGGCGTGAACCATCTGGCCTCCCATATCTGCGTCGACCAGTTGGAACACGGCCCGCTGCCCGAGCCGACGATGGCGCTGCTGGTGAGCGGCGGGCACTCCTCGCTGCTGCTCGCGCCGGACATCACCAGCGATGTACGGCCCATGGGAGCGACGATCGACGACGCGGCGGGCGAGGCGTTCGACAAGATCGCGCGCGTGCTGCACCTCGGCTTCCCGGGCGGTCCCGTGATCGACCGGCTCGCGCGGGAGGGCGATCCGGCGGCGATCGCGTTCCCGCGCGGGCTGACCGGGCCGCGCGACGCGGCGTACGACTTCTCCTTCTCCGGACTGAAGACCTCGGTGGCCCGCTGGATCGAGGCGAAGCGGAACGCGGGCGAGGAGGTGCCGGTACGGGATGTGGCGGCGTCCTTCCAGGAGGCGGTGGTCGACGTACTGACCCGGAAGGCGGTCCGCGCCTGCCAGGACGAGGGCGTGGACCATCTCATGATCGGCGGCGGAGTCGCGGCCAACTCACGGCTGCGGGCGCTCGCGGCCGAGCGCTGCGAGCGGGCGGGCATCAGGCTGCGGGTGCCGCGGCCGGGACTGTGCACGGACAACGGCGCGATGGTGGCGGCGCTGGGCGCGGAGATGGTGGCCCGTAACCGGCCGGCGTCGGACTGGGAACTGTCGGCGGACTCGTCACTGCCGGTGACGGACCCGCACGTACCGGGCACGGCTCACGATGCCGACGCCGGTCGGCACGGCGACCAGCACCGCGACCACGACCATCTGCATGAGCTGAGCAAGGACAACCTGTACACATGAGGCACTCATGACCGTGGCGCTGATGTGGGAGGCCAAGGCGGCCCCCGGCCGGGCCACGGAGCTACTGGACTGGGCACGCGCCCAGCACCTCCCGTACGCGCCATCGCGCCGCGAACTCCTCCGCGCCCCCGAGGACCGCGTACTGGTCATCACCTGGTGGAACGGCCCGTACGAAGCCGACGTCCCCGAACTCCCGGACCCCCCACCGGCCTTGACCGCCCGCCCGGTACACCGCTGGCGCTTCGAGGCCGTGCAGTAGGACCCGTGTGCGCCGATTCGCAGACCACTATGGCCGGACTGGCCTCGTCTCCTTGGTCTCCTTGCGCAACTCATCGGGCGACGGCCATACCGAAGGGCACCGGTCCCAGCGCACGGACCAGCGCGCGCGAGTCGTACGACGCTCAGCGGTCAACCTCTGAGGATCGCCAGGGTGAGCGCGCTGCTCACAGCCAACACCGAGAGGAAGTAGGCGACTTGCTGGGCGCCGGGGCTCATCGCCTCGGCATACGGATCGCACACCGGATCTCCTTGCCGGAGGCGGTGAGCACGGTCTCCCAGCGCTCCGTCAACTCGTCGATCAGGAGCAACCCGCGCCCGTCCTCGGCCGTGTCGGACTGCTGCCGCTTGGCCGGGACGACGGACACAGGATCACTGACAGCGATGAGCAGACACGGCGCTTCCAGCCGTACGACCAGTTCGCACCGGCCGCCCGCGTGCTTGTGGACGTTCGTCAGCAGCTCCACGACGACGAGCGCGGCCACGTCGGCGACCGCCGCACAGCCCCACGAATCCAGCCGTTCGACCAGGTCACGCCGGACACGTCGTAACTCCTTGGGCACCACGGTGAGGCTCAGTCGCAGTTCTGGCTCGATACCGGCCACGCTCACCATGGCTCCTCCTGGCTGCTGCCGTACGGGCAGCACGGTGGACTACGGCTAGTCACCGGGGTGGTGCGCCGTGTTGTGCACTGATGGTGGAGGGTGAAGTGTCACCAAGGCAAGTTATTCCTCAAGGACTTCATCCCTGCGAGTGAAATCGGCATATGACTCCTGTGTGGCAGGCAAGTTGGTGAGCCATCATGTCGCCATGGCCCAGAGCGATATGCCCACGATGCGCAGCAGGCGGCTCGGCAACGAGTTGAAGCGACTCCGTGTCGAGAGGGGGTTCAAAGTCCAGGACATCGCCGACAAGTTGCAGTGCGGGCAGCCGAAGGTCTCGCAGATCGAGAACGGCAAGCGGGGCATCAGGCCGCTGGACCTGACGGTGCTGCTGGAGTTCTACGGGATCGATGACGAGGCGTACATCGCGAGCATCAGGCGGCTGGCGAAGGAGATCCACAAGGTCGACTGGTGGAGCAGCCAGGGCCCGCTGCTGCATGACACGTTGCGGGACTACCTGACGCTGGAGGCGGATTCGGAGCTGATCCGCGAGTACGACCCGTCCGTGATTCCCGGGCTGCTTCAGACCGAGGCGTACATGAGCCAGATCTTCGCGACCCGCCACCCGGCGGACAAGGTCGTCCAGCTTGTCAAAACGCGGATGAAGCGGAAGGAACTACTGGACTCGCACCTGGACTTCCGGCTGCGCACGATTATCGACGCGCCGGTGCTTCACCGCATCAGCGGGTCGTCGGCGGTGGCACGGGAGCAGCTTGAACATCTGCTGGCGATGGACGGGCGCCCGAACATCAACATTCAGATCCTGCCGCTTGATGCATCGATCCCGGCGGAGCAGTACGCACCGTTCACGCTCTTCTCGCTTCGGGGCGAACCGTCCATCGACGTCACATGGTTGGAGCATGTCACCGGTGGTACGTTGTTGGAACAGCGGACGGACGTTCAGGCATACGCACGGGTGTGGGACGAGTTCACAGCCGCAGCCCTCTCGCCTTCCGCATCCCGGCAGTACATTCGTGATCGCATCAAGGACAGTGGATCGTGAGCTCTGACGAGTTCAATGACGCGCTCTGGCACAAGAGCACGTACAGCGGCAGTGACAACGGCTGCGTTGAGCACGGTCTGTTGAGCACCGGCCGTCAGGCCGTCCGTGACACCAAGGACCGCGAGCGCGGCGTGGCCGTCTTCGGGCCGGCGTCCTGGCAGAGGTTTGTCGACGCGGTCCGCTCCGGCGTCCTGGGCGCGTGAGCGCGCGGTTGTCCGCGGGGCGGAGTCGGGCGAGTTCGTCGTCGGCATGACGAAGGCCCGTCGGCGGCGTGCCGACGGGCCTTTCGCGCGAGCGCTCAGATGTCAGTGCGCCGCGACCTGCTTGGGGTCGTAGCCGTACTTGTTCGGGCCCGCGGTGCCCGCAGTGGCGCAGAAGACGATCAGGATGATTCCGCCGACCAGCGGGATGAATCCAAACAGAAGGAACCAACCGGACTTGTCGGTGTCGTGGAGACGCCGCACGCTCACGGCGATGCCGGGTATCAGGACGGCGAGGACGTAGAGACCGATCAGGATGCTGTTCAGGCCGATCACGCTGTCGATGATCGCAACCACGATCTCCGCAAGGATGTTGAACAGGACGAACATCCAGAATTCCGTGCGGCGTGCCCGCCCGCTGAAGCCCGCGTAGTTCTTGAGAACGCCGAGGTACCAGTTCATTGTGTCCCCCCAAGGACGGCGAAAGAGGACCCGTCCGTCTCGGCGGGCTAGGGCGAAAGGTATGTGGCCGAAAATCGTATGGTCAAGTCGTTACCTAAAGGCCAGTTGGCGGAGTGGGTTCCCAACTGCGCGCAGGCCTCGCCCTGGCAGCAACCACGTAGGGGCGTGGGTGTGTCCTGAGGGGGGTTGTTGTCTGCGGGTGCAGACCGAGGGGTAGTTGTGGTGGGCCGGTTGGTTTGGTGCCGCGTGGGGGCCGCCCCTCTGTTTTTGATTGTGGCGGGGTCGTGCCGGGCGTCAAG